>SLDB01000217.1 GCA_007125475.1 Nitriliruptoraceae bacterium
GCGGTCGCGATCGAGGACGGGATCGAGGTCGTCGCCGAGGCCCCCGACGGCGCCGAGGCGCTCCGGCTGGTCGCCGAGCTCGGCCCCGAGCTCGTCGTCCTCGACATCGCGATGCCGGGGATGGACGGACTCACCGTCGCCGAACGACTGCGCAGCGACCACCCGGCGACCCGGATCCTGTTCCTGTCGATGCACGACGACGACGAGAGCCTGCGTCGGGCGATGGCGTTGGGCGCGGACGGGTTCGTGTCCAAGTCCGCCTCGATCGACGAGCTCCTCGAGGCGTTGCAGACCGTCGCCGACGGCCGGTCCTACCTCAGCCCCGGCGTCGCCAGCCGGGTGCTGGACATCGCCGCCGGCCGCTCGTCGGCGAGCTCGGTCGGGCTCACCTCCCGCGAACGAGAGATCCTCGAGCTGCTGGCCGCGGGCTCGCGCCCCGGCGAGATCGCCGACAACCTGTTCCTGGCGGTGAAGACGGTGAAGAACCACCTCACCAGCATCTACCAGAAGCTCGGTGTCGAGACCGGGGCCCAGGCCGTCGCCGAGGCCTACCGGATCGGGCTGGTCTCCCGCCGCTGAGACGACACCGTCACCCGCTGGTGGACCTACCCGCGTCGTCGACGTCGGCGCCGATGCGGTGGTGCACCAGCGGACCCGGGTCCGCCGGCCCGTCGGCGACGGCCACGACCGCGTCGAGCTCGGCGATCACGCGACGGGCCGCGGCGTCGTCGCCGGCGTGGACCCGCACCGCCACCGGACCGTCGGGACCGACGGCGTCACCGATCCCGACCTCCACCTCGAGGCCGACCGCCGGGTCGATGACGTCGTCGGGGTGCTGGCGGCCCGCACCCAGGACGCCGGCGAGCTCGCCGAGGCGCCGGGCGCCGAACCCGGTGACGACACCGTCGACCGCCGGCCGCCACTCGACGACCACCGGCGCCGACGGCAGCACCTGCCGCGGCGCGTCGACGACCCGGGGGTCGCCGCCCTGGGCGGTCACCAGCGCGGCGAGGCGTTCAAGCCCCGAACCGTCCTCCAACGCCCGGCGGGATCGCCGCACCGCCTCGTCGGCCCCGACACCGGTGTCGGCCAGGCCGGTGGCAGCCAGTTCGACGCTGAGCTCGACCAGGGCGCCGGCGCGTTCGCCGCGGAGCACCTCGACGGCGGCGGCGACCTCGAGGGCGTTCCCGACCGCAGGGCCCAGCGGCTGCGACATCCGGGTGACCAGCGCCGAGGTCTTCCGCCCGTGTGCACGCCCGATCGCGACGCACCGCTCGGCGAGGCGGACGGCGTCGTCGACGTCGGTGAGGAACGCGCCCGAACCGGCCTTGACGTCCAGGACGAGGTGCTCGGCCCCACCGGCGAGCTTCTTGCTCATCACGCTGGCGGCGATCAGCGACGGGTCGGCGACGGTGCCGGTGACGTCGCGCAGGGCGTACAGCCGCCGGTCGGCGGGAACGAGCTGTTCGCTCGCCGCGGCGACGGCGAGCCCGAGGCGTTCGACCTGGGAACGGAACGCCTCGATCGACAGCCGGGTCGAGAACCCGGGGATCGCCTCGAGCTTGTCGAGGGTCCCGCCGGTGTGGCCCAGCCCCCGCCCGGAGAGCTTGGCGACCTGGCACCCGACCGCTGCCAGCAGCGGGACGGTGATCAGGGTGGTGGTGTCACCGACCCCGCCGGTGGAGTGCTTGTCGACGGTCGGGCCGGAGAGCCCCGACAGGTCGACGCGTTCACCGGAGGCCAGCAGCACCTCGGTGAGCGCGACCGCCTCGGCGTCGGTGAACCCGCGGATCACCCCGGCCATCAGCAGCGCGGCGATCTGGGCGTCGGTGACCTCGTCGTCGAGGTAGCCGGTGATCAGGGCGGCGAGCTCGTCGGCGGTGAGCTCCCCGCCGTCACGCTTGATCCCGATGAGGCGGGGCACCTCCAACGTCCCGTGGCCGGCCTTGGCGTCGGTGTTCACGCCGTGCTCAGGTCCGCGGTCACGCGGTCGAGGTGCGCGGGTCGCGGGCCCGGACCTCGCGGGCCAGGGCGCGGTAGGCCTCGGCGCCCTTCGACGTGGGGGCGTAGGAGAGGATCGGCTCGCCGGCGACGGGAGCTTCGGCGAACCGGATCGTCTTGCTCACCGTCGTCTGGTAGACGACGTCGCCGAACGCCTCGCGGACCCGCTCGAGGACCTCGCGCCCGTGCAGGGTCCGCTGGTCGTACATCGTCGCGATCACCCCCTCGAGGCGGAGCTCGGGGTTCAGCCGGCCCCGGACCCGCTCGAGGGTCTTCATCAGCAGCGACATCCCCCGCAGCGCGAAGTACTCGCACTCCAACGGCACGATCACCCCGTCCGCGGCGGTGAGCCCGTTGATCGTGAGCAGCCCCAGGCTGGGAGGGCAGTCGACGAGGATCCAGTCGTAGCGGTCCCGGACCCGCTCGAGGACCCGCTTGAGGGTGTGCTCGCGGGCGACCTCCTGCACCAGCATCAGCTCGGCGGCGGCGAGGTCGATGTTCGCCGGCAGCAGGTCGAGGCCTTCGACGGCGGTGGTGACGATCGCGTCGTCGACGGCGGCCCCGTCCTGCATCAGCAGGTTGTAGATGGTGGCGTCCAGCGCGTGCGGCTCGACACCCAGGCCGACCCCCAATGAGCCCTGCGGGTCCATGTCGACCAGCAGGACCCGGTCGCCGAGCTCGGCGAGCGCCGCCCCGAGGTTGATCGTGGTGGTGGTCTTGCCCACCCCACCCTTCTGGTTGGCCAACGCCAGGA
>SLDB01000157.1 GCA_007125475.1 Nitriliruptoraceae bacterium
CCGCGCGGTCGCCCGGCGGGTCCTGGCACTGCCGCTGAACCTCGCGGTGGTCGGCCCGTTCGACGTCACCGAACGCGAACGGTTCGCCGCCACGGTGCGCTGAGCCCACCGCCGGGCACCTAGGCTCGTGGCAGCCGTCGCGAGGAGGTTTCCGTGCGTGTCGCCGTGGTCGGAGCAGCCGGGCGGATGGGCAGCGAGGTGTGCCGGGCGGTCACCGCCGCCGACGACCTCGAGCTCGTCGCCGCCGTCGACCCCTCCCGCGCCGGTGAGCGCCTCGACGACGTCACCGGCGTCGCCTCCGAGCTGACGATCCACGGTGAGCTCGAGGCGGTCACCGCGGCCGCCGCCGACGTCGCCGTCGAGTTCACCGGCCCCGGCTCCGTCGGCGCGAACCTCGTGTGGCTCCTCGGGGAGGGCGTCCACGTCGTCGTCGGGGCGACCGGGATCGGCGAACCCGACCTCGCCCGGGCACGGCAGATCGCCACCGAGGGGCCGGCGAACGCGGTGGTGGCACCGAACTTCGCGATCGGGGCGGTGCTGATGATGCAGTTCGCCGCCCAGGCGGCCGCACACCTCCCGCACGTCGAGGTGATCGAGCTCCACCACGACGCCAAGCGTGACGCGCCGTCCGGGACCGCGCTGCGGACCGCGGAGCTCGTCGACGGGGCCCGCGGATCGGCGCCGCCGACCCCGGGTGGCGACGAGGACCACCCCGGCGCGCGGGGGGTCGAGCACCGGGGTGTGCGGGTGCACAGCGTGCGACTGCCGGGCCTGGTCGCCCACCAGGAGGTGGTGTTCGGCGGGGCCGGTCAGACGTTGACGATCCGCCACGACTCGCTGGACCGCACCTCGTTCATGCCCGGGGTCGTGCTGGCCTGTCGGCGGGTCGCCGGTGTCGACGGGCTGGTGGTTGGGCTCGAGCACGTGCTCTGACACCCGCGGGCGGACGCTGACCGGGCCAGCGGCTACCGTCGGGGCACGGCCGAAGGCCGGTCGTCCACCGGTGCACGTGGGAGGTGCGCCAGCCCCGTCCGTGGCGACGTGTCCGTCGAGCCGCGTCCCCGGGTACGGGCGCCGTGAGGAGGTCACGCCGTGGCGGAGCAGGACAGGTACCTGGAGGCGATGCGCAGGTTCTCCGGCGACCTGCACATGACCCGGCAGGTCTTCGCCTCCCTCGAACAACGCGGCGAGGAGGTCACCGCCGACCACCTGCGCCTCCTCCTCGAGGCGCACCTGTCGGCGAAGGACCTCGCCGGGGCACGTGGCGTGCTGGACCGGATGCGGCAGGCCGAGGTCCCGATCGACGTCGGCGTCCGCTGGGACGTCGCGATCGCCACGGCGCGTTCCGGTGACCTCGACGGCGCCCTCGCCCTCTTCGACGAACTCCACCGCGAATCGGCGCGCCCCGACGAGCGTCGTGCCCCCGCGGTGTTCGCGGTGTACCTGCAGGCCGGGCGGTTCCCGGCGGCGCGGGCGGTGCTGCGCCAGATGGCCCAACGCGGGCAGGCGGTCTCCGACGCCGACTACGACCGGCTGCTGCGTGACTGCCTCGACCGTCGGGCGATCAAGGACACCCGCAGCGTGGTCGAGGCGATGCTCGCCGTCGGGAAGTCCCCGTCGAAGGCCCGGTCCACCGAGTTGGTGGCGATGATGGCGCGGGCGGGGCACACCCAGCGGGCGACCGAGCTGTTGCAGCTGCTGCGCGACGCCGGGGCGCCGATCGACGCCGACGTGCACACCGAGCTCCTCGTCGCCCACGCCAGCGCCGGGGCCGCCGACGCCGCCGAGCACACCCTCGACGAGCTCCGTCAGGCGGGGTCGCAACCGACGAGCCACCACCTCAACGTCGTGTTGCAGGCGCGGATCGCGGCCGGGGAGATCGACGCCGCCTGGCAGCGGGCCCTCGAGCTCGCCGGGTTCGGCCTCACCCCGACGGGCGCGAACCTCGACGCGCTGTGTGCGCTGTCCCTGAAGCACGGACGGCTCGCCGCGGCGAGCGGAGTGCTGGACTGGATGACGATCCTGGGCGTCCCCGTCCCGCCCCACCGTGGCGCCGAGGTGGTCTCCGCGCACCTGGCCGCCGACGAGCTCGACACCGCCTCGGCGTTGTTCGACGACCTGGTCCGCCACGGCACGCCGGCTGACCGCCGTACGGCCCGTGATCTGGTCGAGCGCCTGGTGCGTGCCGGGCGGCTCGACGAGGCGCAACGACGCCTCGAACAGCTGCGCGCGGACGGCGTGCTCACCCACGGACGGCACTACGGCCCGCTGCTGTCGGCGTTGGTCGGCGCCAAGCGCCTCGACGACGCGGTCGCGCTGCTGCGGCACTTGCTTGCCCAGGGGGTGACCCCCACGTCCTCGGACGCCTCGAAGCTGGTGAACGCGGTGCTGCGGCGCGGGGATCGGGCCACCGCCGACGACCTCGTCGCCGGGTTGTCGTCGGCCGGGGTGAGCGTGGACGAGCCGACGTACCGGGAGCTGCTGTGGGCCCACGCCCGCAAGGGGGAGCTCGACGCGGCGAAGCGGGTGTACGACCTGCTGGTGGCCTCCGGTCTCACCCCCGACGAGCGGCACGACAAGGCGTTGGCCTGGGCCTCCGGCGAGACCCCGCGGCGCCTCGAGGACGGCGCCACGGCGGGTGGCGAGCCCGCGGAGGAGCCGCCGTCGGGTGAGGGCGGCGACGTCGCGGTGCAGCCGCCGCCCGGCGTTGCCGCCGACGACACGCCATCGGACCCCGGCGTTGCCGCCGGC
>SLDB01000027.1 GCA_007125475.1 Nitriliruptoraceae bacterium
CCGCGCCGGTCGGTGGTCCGCCCCCGGCGCCACGGGCGGCGGTGCCGGAAGAGGCGTCGAACTGGGCGGTCGGTGCCCACCTGGCTGGCCTCGGCCTGGGGGTGGTCACGGTCGCCACGATCGGGTTCCTCGCCCCGCTGATGGTGTGGCTGATCAAGCGGGACGAGCACCCGTTCATCGACCACCACGCCAAGGAGGCGTTGAACTTCCAGCTCACGGTGCTCACCGCCGTGATCGCGGCGGTGGTGCTGGCGATCCCGGCGCTGATCGTGGGCGTGCTCACCCTCGGGGTCGCCCTCATCGTGTTCGCGCTGGTGGGGGTCGCCGCCCTGGTGCTGTGGTTCGTGCTGCCGATCATCGCCGCCGTGAAGGCCGCCAACGGCGAGGGGTACCGCTACCCGGTGACGATCCGCTACATCCGCTGAGGCCGCGCACGGAGGCACGTCGGCCGGCCACTACGCTCGTTCGGCGCCCGTGTCCACCGCCGTGAGGCCCCGCCGTGCCGACGCCCGACTCGCCCGTCCTCGCGGGCCTGAACCCGGCCCAGCGCGAAGCCGTCGTCACCGTCGACGGCCCGGTCCTGGTCGTCGCCGGGGCCGGCTCCGGCAAGACCCGGGTGCTCACCCACCGCATCGCGCACCTGGTGCGTGACCACGGCGTCTCACCGTTCGAGGTGCTGGCGATCACGTTCACCAACAAGGCGGCCGGGGAGATGGCAGAGCGGGTCGGCTCGCTGCTGGGCGAGCGGCTCGGCGACCGGATGTGGGTGACCACGTTCCACAAGGCGTGCGTGCGCATCCTCCGCCGTGAGCTGCCGCGGCTGGGGTACCGCAGCTCGTTCACGATCTACGACGCCCAGGACTCCAACCGCCTCATCGCCCAGCTCGTCAAGGAGCTGGGGATCGACGACAAGCGGCTCACCCCCCGGGCGGTGCAGAACGCGATCAGCCGGGCCAAGGACGAGCTCACCGACTTCGAGGCGTACGCCGCGGCCGCCGACGGGTGGCCCGACGAACAGATCGCCGAGGTCTACGCCGCCTACGAACAGCGCCTGATGGCGGCGAACGCCCTCGACTTCGACGACCTCATCGTCAAGACCGTCGAGGTGCTGCAGCTCTTCGACCCGGTGCTCGAGCACTACCGGCGGCGGTTCTCGCACCTGATGGTCGACGAGTACCAGGACACCAACCGGGCCCAGTACCACCTGGTGAACCTGCTCTCCGGCGGGCACCGCAACGTGATGGTCGTCGGCGACCCGCAACAGGGGATCTACTCCTTCCGGGGGGCGACGATCCGCAACATCGCCGACTTCGAGCGCGACCACCCCGACGCGTCGGTGGTGATCCTGGACCGCAACTACCGCTCGACGCAGACGATCCTCGACGCCGCGAACGGGGTGATCGCCCGCGGGGACGTGCCGCGCCGCGCCGAGCTGTGGACCGACCGGGGGCTGGGGGCGCCGGTGGTGCGCTACCACGCCGAGGACGAGCACGACGAGGCGGCGTTCATCGCCGAGGAGGCCGACCGGCTGGCCGCCGAGGGGGTCGGCTACGACGACATCGCGGTGTTCTACCGCACCAACGCGCAGTCGAGGGTCCTCGAGGACGTGCTGATCCGGTTGGGGATGCCCTACCGCGTCGTCGGTGGGGTCCGGTTCTACGAACGCCGCGAGGTCAAGGACGTGCTGGCCTACGCCCGGCTGCTGGTGAACCCCGACGACGACGTCTCGGCCCGCCGGGTGGTGAACACCCCCCGCCGGGGGATCGGTGACCGCACCGTCGAGGCGGTGGCGCTGCACGCCCGCCGGGAAGGGATCGGGTTCCTCGCCGCGTGTCGTCAGGCCGGTGAGGTCGCCGGGCTCGGTTCCCGCGCCGTCGGGGCCGTGCGGGCGTTCGTCGAGCTCATCGACGGGCTGCGCACCGAGCTCGAGCACGACCGGCCGGTCGCCGAGGTCCTGGACCTGATCACCGAGCGCACCGGGTACGTCCGTGAGTTGCAGGCCGAACGCACCGTCGAGGCGCTCGGTCGCGAGGAGAACCTCCGCGAACTGCGTTCGGTCGCCCAGGAGGTCGCCGAACGCGGCCAGGCCGCAGTCGGCGAGGAGGCGCTGGCGGTGTTCCTCGAGTCGGTGACGTTGGTCAGTGACCAGGACCAGCTCGACGACGAGGACGACGGCCGGGTCACGTTGATGACGCTGCACACCGCCAAGGGCCTGGAGTACCCGGTGGTGTTCCTCGTCGGCCTCGAGGACGGGGTGTTCCCCCACGTGCGCTCCCTGTCGGACCCCACGCAGCTCGACGAGGAACGCCGGATCGCCTACGTGGGGATGACCCGGGCCCGCGACCGGCTCTACCTCACCCACGCCCAGCACCGCATGCTGTGGGGCGGGACCTCGTACAACCCGCCCTCACGCTTCCTCGACGACGTGCCCGACGAGCTCGTCGAGGCCCGCGGCGTCGGCGCCGGCGTGGGCTCGGCCGCCGCGCGCGCCCGCGACCACGAGGTCGTCGGCGGCGAGGAGTTCCGGGTCGGGGACCGTGTGGTGCACGCCAGCTTCGGTGAGGGGTGGATCGCCGCTCTCTCCGGCGAGGGCGAGCGCGCCGAGGCCACCGTCGAGTTCGCCGACGACGGGGTGAAGCACCTGGTCCTGGCCTACGCCCCGCTGGTCAGAGTCGGTTGACGGTCCGGGTCGGTTGACGTCGATCACGGGCCCGCGGCCCGTCGGAG
>SLDB01000138.1 GCA_007125475.1 Nitriliruptoraceae bacterium
CGGACCGGCGACGGCGTGGTGCGCCTCGGCGGCACCCTCCGGGCGACCGCGAGGGCGTCCGCGCGGCCCACCGTCGCCACCGCGAGCGAGGCGGAGGGCGCCTGATGGAGCCGGAAGATCCCGACGCGGACCTCGACGTCGAGGTCGGCGAGCCCGCCGAGCGCGTCCGGATCACCGACGACGTCGGCGAGGTGGCCGGGCCGGACGGCCGCGACTACGACCTCGCCCCCGGCGACGACGTCGCCCTCCCGGCCGAGATCGCCGCCCCGCTTGTCGAGAAGGGCGCCGCCGAACGGCTGGCCGACGACAAGGCCGGCGCCGACGCCGACGGCGACGCGGACGTCGGGGGAGATCCCGGCGAACCCGCCGAGCCCGTCCGGCTCGACGGTCCGCCAGAGCCGGCCGTGTGCCGCGGCGAGGGCGAGCGCCACCCCGGCGGCGGCGTCGACCTCCTCGTCCCTACCGACGACGGCCGCGACCTCGACCGGGTGCACGTACCCACCTGGGAGTGTCTGCGCTGCGGCGTCGAGCATGTGACCGGCGTCGAGAACGGCCGGCCCGTCGAGCCCGACGAGTGCGACGGCTGCGAGCGAAACGGCCCGTTCGACGCCGTCGGCGACCTCTCGGCCGACGACTACACCGTCGCCGCCCGGGCGCCCGGGCTCTGGAGGCTCCCGGCCGGCGTCGACGCCGACCCCGACGCCTTCGGCGACCTGTGGGGCGACGTGCGCGCCTACCTCCGCGACCACTGGGACGCCGGCGAGGGCGACGACGCCGAAGCCGTCTACCACGGGCTCACCGCCTTCGCCCTCTCGACGTGGGTCCGCCCGAACCTCGCGTTCGTGCCGCACCTCATGCTCCGGGGCGCGACCACCGGCGGCAAGACCCGCCTGCTGAACACCCTCGCCCGGGTATCCTACCGCGCGATGGTGTCCGCGAGCGCCACGCCGGCGTCTATGTTCCGCCTCATCGACGCCTACGGCGTCACCTTCTACATATCGGAGTTTCACGGGCTCGAATACGAGACACAACGCGAAGTCGCCAATATCGTCAGAGCCGGCCAGAAGCGCGGCGAGCTCGTCACCCGCGCCGACCACGCACCCACCGGATACGAGCCCCGGGCGTACGACCCGTTCACCCACGTCGCCGTCGCCACGCAGTACGACCTCGACGACGACGTCGTTAATCGGTGCCTCCAGGTCAGATCGACCACCGCGACCCGCGACATGCCGCCCACGTTCGACGAGGACCGCGGCCGGGCCCTCCGCGACCGGCTGCTCTACGCCCGCCTCCGCCTCCTCGGCCCCGACCACGACCACGACCACGACCACGACCACGCCGGCGCCGACGACGAGGGCGAGGCCGCGACCGGCTCGCCCGAGTGGACCGAGGCCGAGGCCCGCGCCTGGGACCACCTCGCCGAGCGCGAGATCGAAGGGCGAACCCGCGAGAAGCTGCTCGGCCTGCTCACCGTCGCCTACGTGTGGGACCGCGTGGACGACCTCGACCCGTTCGTCGACCTCGTCGTCGAGCAGGACCGCGAGGCGGCCACCGACAGCGAAGACGCCCGAGTCGTCGAGGTCGTCCGCGACCTCGCCCTCGAACGCCTGGAGGCCGTGACCGTGCTCGGGGACGCCGACCCGTTCGGCGCCGTCGAGATCCCCCTGGCCGACGTCGCCGAGCGCTACGAGGCCATGACCGGCGCCGAAAAGTCCCCTACGTGGGTCGGCCACGTCCGCGCCCGCCTCGGATTCGAGAAGGTCCGGAAGCGCGACGGCACCGTCATCAAGGACCCCGACCTCCGCG
This sequence comes from Nitriliruptoraceae bacterium, assembly GCA_007125475.1. Classification (GTDB taxonomy): domain Bacteria; phylum Actinomycetota; class Nitriliruptoria; order Nitriliruptorales; family Nitriliruptoraceae; genus SLDB01. The sequence goes on from SLDB01000138.1 coordinate 1,807, forward strand.
AGAAGCTTGAGCGGCTCTGCGAGGACTTCAACCTCGGATGGGATCCCGCCGACGTGCACGACCCCGTCCGCGAGCTCGACGAGGACGAGCAGTACCGCGCGGCGTGCAACGAGTGCGGCCACCTCCGGACGATGACCCACCGCCACGCGGTCGAGGGGTGGCACATGTGCAACGAGTGCGCGGACGAGGAACGGCGCGTGGCGGCGGACGACTGACCCGGCCCGCCGGATCCGACCCCACCCGACGGTCGGACCCAACAAGAATCACCGCTTCTGTGCACCTGTGTACCCTGGTGTGAACCCCTGGTTCACGGCAAAACCGATAGACTGCGCCGCGGTCGCACCCGCCCGTGAACCTGTGAACCTTTTCGCCAACCAACCGTACCGTGTACCTCTCTCTCTCTATCTATCTCTCTCTCTATTAGAAAGAACGTTCACAACGTTCACGCCTTCACCACGACCGCCGCCACGTCTGTCGGTTTTCACCCGTGAACCTTTGCGTGAACCCTGTCGCCGAGGGTGCACGGGGTTCACGCCGTCGGCGGACCTGGAGGCAAGCGTCTTGTGGTCGTATTGCTAACCGGAAGATAAGGACGCCAATGAACCGACAAAAGCACCGTCGAGAACGCCGAGAACGGCCGACCGGGCCCGTTACCCCCGCAGGTGTCCGCCGATGACCGGCGACGCGAGCGCGCCCGCGAGCGGGCCGGGCGCCGACCGGCACGTGCCGGAGTGGGAGGCGGAGATCCGCGCGGACCTGGAGGCGAGCGTCGATGACCTCGTCGACCGGCTGGCGGAGCTGGAGGACCGGCGGCACGAAGAGGCCGCCGACCGGCTGCGCCGCGAGCTCCGGGTGATGAACGAGCTCCGCGAGGACGTCGCCCGGCTCAACGACCGGCTCGACCGGCTGGAGGAGGC
>SLDB01000191.1 GCA_007125475.1 Nitriliruptoraceae bacterium
CGGAGCCCACCGGGTGAGCCGGGAACCCCGACACGTCGTGGTGGTCGGCGTCGGGGTCACCGGGCTGCAGGCCGCGGTCCGCCTCGCCGACGCCGGCGTCTCCGTGACGGTCCCGGAGGCCGGCGACGGTCCTGAGTCACCAGTGGCCGCACCTGTCGCGCACCGACGACAGAGGGTTCGTCGTGCGGATGTCGGCGGGTCGTGCCCGCGACGACCGGCTCGACCGCCGCTCCGACACCGCATCGAGGTCGCCGGCGCGGTGTTCGACGGCGTGGGGATCGGCAGCTGTCTCCGCGTGGCGACGGCCGTGGCGGACCGTCTGGTGCAGGACCAACCGACCATGGAGGGTGCCCGATGACCACGGCCGTACCCGGTATCCGCAGGCTCCGGCACGACGCCGATCAGCGGCCGTTCATCGTGATCTGGGAGGTCACCCGTGCCTGCCAACTGGTCTGCACCCACTGTCGCGCCGACGCCATCGGCGAGCGCCACCCCCTCGAGCTGAGCACCGAGGAGGGTCGCCGCCTCCTCGATTCGTTGGCGAGCGATGGGCCTCCGCACCCCCTGGTCGTGCTCACCGGCGAGCCCCCTGCTGCGCCGTCTGCGTCAGCCGGAGACGTTCGGGGGACGGTGTGGCCGCTGCGAGTTCCGCGACGTCTGCGGCGGCTCACGGTCCCGCGCGTACGCGGTGACCGGCGACCCGTTCGCCGAGGAGCCCAGCTGCGACTACGTCCCGGGGAGCTGGGTGCCGCCGACGCCGAGGAGGTGATCGAGGACGTCGGTGGCGGTGTAGCGGTTCGTCCCCGGGGGGACGAACCGGCCGAGGCCGGCGACGTCGTCTCCGGCGGTGACCAACGGGGGCTCGACGTACCCGTCCCGGCGCACCTGGCCCAGGCCGATGTTGGCGACCAGCGCGTTGCACAGGCACCGGGCACCGATGGTGTCGGCGGGGTCGCCGCCCTTGCGGACGTAGTCCTCGACGGGCTCCGCGGCGCACCGGTACCCGACCTCCCCGTCCGGTCGGCGGTAGGGCTCCCGCAGGTACCCGACGTCGCACAGTCGCGGGCGCTGCTCGTAGGTCTCCGGCTCGCTCAGCGTCCCGGCCGCGCGCAGCACCTTGAACGGGTAGCCGGTCGGTGACGCCTTCGGATCGGTGTGCACCGTGGCGTTCCGTTCACGCACCGCCTGCACCGTGGCGGCCTTGAGCTCGGGTGCGAGCCCGGACTCCTCGCAGAACGCGAACGCGGTGCCGACCTGGATCCCGGTCGCACCCGCCTCCCGCGCGGCGGTGAGCGCCTCGGGCGTGGCGTACCCACCGGCGAGCCAGTAGGGCAGGCCGAGCGCGGCGATCGCCTCCAGGTCGAGTTCGTCGCGCGGGCCGTACACCGGCTCGCCGGCGGCGTCCAGTCGCAACCGACCGCGGGGCGGGGCGTTGTGACCGCCGGCGACGGGGGTCTCGACCACGAACCCGTCCGGACCCCCGGCGGCGTTGCGGGCCAGGAACGTCGCCATCGTCGCCGACGACACGATGGCCAGGAACCGCGGCCGGTGCAGCGGTGGCAGCGCCACCTCCCCGGTGACCTCACCCGGATCGAACGAGATCGTGGTCTGCTCGCCGCGTTCGGCGTCGGCCACCGTCACCGGCATGGCGACCGGTTCGTGCCCGGCGAGGCGATCGAGGAGGGCGGGGATACGTGCCGGCACGCCGGCGCCCATCAGGACGTAGTCGACGCCGGCGAGCATCGCGCCGTAGAGCGAGGCCAGCGTCGGTAGCTGGATCTTCTCGAGGTAGTTGATCCCGACGGGGCCGTCATGGCCGGCCTTGGCGAGGCGGACCTCCACGAAGTTCCCGACCACGGTGAGCTCGGTCAGCGCCGACGACGGGTCGAGTGACGGCCGTGGCAACCCGCGGAACCGGGCGGCCCCGGCGGCGTCACGCGCCGTGCCGAGGTAGCGGTCACGGACCCGTTGCGCCATCGCCGGGACCGGGAAGTCGTCGAGCGCGTCCTCGAGGCATCCGTCGGGATCGCCGAGCGCGAGTCGGCGCGCGAGGGTGACCGCGCTCGCCGTGCCGGAGACCACGCCGAGCTCACCGGTACGGGCCACGGCGCGGGCCAGCTGCCAGCTGGAGACGCCGACGCCCATCCCGCCCTGGATGATGGTGGGGGTGCTCAGGACGTGCTCCTTGTCTCCGGCCCCTAATGGGGCATGGTGTCGGCAGCGACGAGGTCCGCGAGGCTGGTGCCGGCGAGGGAGTCGAGGAGTGCGTGCTGGGCGCCGGACCAGGGGCTATGCATCGCGCACGGGTCCTCGCCGCGGCACGTGCCTCCCCGCAGGACGCATTCGGTGGAGACGATCTTGCCCTCGGTGGCCGCGACCACGTCCAGCAGGGTGATCCGCGACGGGGGGCGGGCGAGCTGGTAGCCCCCCTCACGCCCCGCGACCGAGACTATCAACTCCGCCAGGACGAGCTCGGCGAGGACCTGCGGGAGGTAGCTGGTGGGGATCACCATGGCCTCGGCGATCGCGCGCGCCTTGCGTCGGCGTCCGTCGCCGTGATGGTGCGCGAGGTCGATCGCGGCACGGATTGCGTAGTCGGCTCGACGGCCGAGCTCGAGTCTCATGACGTTTAGTGTAGCACTAAACGTCATGTCGCTGCGTGTCGGCACGCCGCGGGGAGGTCGGTCGCGACCGAGTCACGCCCCGCCGCC
>SLDB01000344.1 GCA_007125475.1 Nitriliruptoraceae bacterium
GCAGCAGCCTTCTCGAGGTCGGCCACCTCGGCATCGGGTGAATCGAAGGTTCGGACGTCGACACCCGCCACGAGCGGTCACCTCCTCCTGGTTGCCGCCGTGCAACGCCACCCTGCCACGGCAGCCAGAGATCGTCCACCCTACGACGACGATCGCCTCGGGCCGTCCCGCGCGGCCATGCCGGAGCACGAGCCCGGTCCATCCGCGCCCGGGCACCCGGATCCGACCGGTGGTCGCGTCCGGCTCGGACCGGTGGTCCCCATCGACCCATGGTGCGAACCCAGCAGGTGCGGCCGAGCTGTCCACACCCAACACGAAATGCTCGTCAATCGAACACCTGTTCGAGTACGATGGCACTCACCTCGTCACCGCTACGCAACCACCGTGAGGGCCGGGCGTGTACACCACCAGCACTACCGAGCGAAGCGTCGGTCATCGCTGCCGGCGGCTCGACGGTGCTGGCCAGGTCCTCCGACGAGGAACCGTCCCTCGACCCGCAGCCGGTCGAGCGGTGACTCCGACGATGTTGGCCGAAGCGGCCCCGCGACCCTACGGATCGGACGATCCCGGAGTTCGCCGCCGGCAGGCATCGTCCGAGCCCGCGGACCGTCACGACAAAGCTGCACACTCAGGCATTCCGTGGTCAGCCGCACCGATGGACGCCGCACTCGACGCGCTGGCTGACGTCGACCTCGACGCCTTGGACCTCCAGCAGCTGCAGGACCTCCTGCGTGAGATGCGACGGCCATCACGACGGCTCGAAGCGGCGCGAACCCAGATCACCGGCGCCTTGCAGCGACGTGAAGCTGGCGCCGCCTCCGGCACCCGCTCCCCCGGCCGCGAGACCCGGGCGTTCCTCACCGGTGAACTCGGCCTGTCGCCGGCCGAGGCCAAGGAGGTCAGCGGCACCGCGCGACAGCTCCCCGACGCACCGGCGACCAGCGACGCCTACCTCGACGGCCGTCTCACCTCCCGGCACACCGCCGTGATCACCTCCTGCCTGCCGAACATCCCGACCCGACACCGCGACACCGTCGAAGCCGAACTCCTCGAACTCGCCGGGAAACTCGACCCGGTCGCACTCGGTCGTCGCGCCCGCGAACTCATCGCACGCCACGACGTGGGGACCGCACGAACCCTCGAACGACGCCGCCGCGCCCGTCGGCGTTTCAGCTACCACCAGACGCAGGATGGTGGCCTTCGGTTCGCCGGTGAGCTCTACGGTGCGGACGCGGAGACGGCCCATACCGCGTTCGCGGCGTTCACCGCGAAACCGACCGCCGACGACCACCGGAGCCACGACCATCGTCGGGCCGACGGCCTGGTCACCCTTGCCGAAGCCGCGTTGCGGGCCGGCCGGGCGCCCGCACAACACAGGGTGCGGCCCCACGTCCTGGTCATCGTCGACCACGCCGAGCTCGCCGCCCACCAGGCCGGAGACGGTGGAACCCTCCAGCTGGGTTCCGGTGAACACGTCACGTTCGACGAGGCCCGCTACCTCCTCAGTGACTGCGACCTCACGCGAATCGTCCTCGATGCCAAACGCGCACCCATCGAAGTCTCCGAGGCGACGCGGACCGTGCCGGCCGCATTGTGGCGGGCACTCCAGGCCCGCGACCGGGGATGCACGTGGTCCGGCTGCGACGCCCCTTCGGCCTGGTGCGATGTCGCCCACCTCGACGCCCCTTTCGCCCTCGGCGGGCACCTCACGCCGAACTCGGCGGCGCTCCTCTGCCGCAGGCACCACCGCACCTATGACGCCGGAGGCTGGCGTGCCTGCGTCGATGGTGCCGAGGTCACCTACCTGCGGGACCCGGACCGGCTGGCAGTCACCGACCTCCTACGGAACGCACGCAGGCACGACGGACCCGGGACCGCGAACCGTCGAGACGTCGGGCAACACGGCCGAGCACCGGTCGCTCCCCCGGGGAACGAACCGATCCCTGTGTCGAAGCGAGACGGTGGATCACTCCGGTCCGAGACCACACCGCAGGGCTCAATCGTGGAATCAACGGCCATCGAGGCGTCGGTTGAACAGCCACCGACACCGAACCCGCCCCCAGAAGGGACTGGCCCACCGGGCTCCTCCCGAAGGCGCGACCACCCACGACCACCGGTCGGTGAACAGTTGACCATCGATGCGGCCCCCCGCGGCGACCCGCCGGACGGATGACCACGCTTCCGGCAACGACATGGAGACGAACCGTCAACAACGGCACGCTCTGACAAGCAATGGCCTGCACGCTCGTCCTCAGGAGTGCGATCCGCGCGAGCCCCCCGACCAACGGAGGGCACCCCGCCGGATCCGGTCCGCCATCGTCCGCAGCCCACGGGTTCACACCCGCGTCGACACCCGACCCAAGCAGAGTCAGCTGAAACGCAAAAAACCGGCCCGTACGGACCGGCTTCTGCAGTGGGGCGTGTAGGAATCGAACCTACGACCTCTTGCGTGTCGAGCAAGCGCTCTAGCCGACTGAGCTAACGCCCCCGGACGCACACGGACGAGGCCGCGGCGCGCGGGAACGGTACAGCGGCCCCCTACCACCGGCAAACCGCGGTCGTTGGCAGGCACCATGTGGCGCCGTAGCCGCGACGCGGGCCCCGCGCCGACGGATCGATGAAGGGCACGCCTCGCCATCCGGTGTCCCGTCGCGCGGTCCGTCAAGTGGCCCGTCGCGCCGCCCGTCGAGC
>SLDB01000012.1 GCA_007125475.1 Nitriliruptoraceae bacterium
GTTCGCCGTGGTCGGGCTCCTGGCAGCCGCGGCGGCCTTCCGGGTGCTCGAGCCGGGCTCGACGGGTCGGGAACCCGGACGCCGTCGGCCCCGGCTGGGGTGGTTCCTCAACCCCCGGTCGATCCGGATGCTGGTCGTCGCCGTCGGGATATCGGTCACCTCCGGCGCCTACTTCGCGTACGCACCGGTCACCGCCCAGGACGCCGGGCTGGCCAGTTGGATCGGTCCGGCGATGTGGACGACCCTGGGGGTCGCCGGTGCCTCAGTGGGCGCGTTCGGGGGCGGCATCGCCAACCGCCACGGCGTACGCCGCCCGTTGGCGGTGATGCTGGTGCTGGTCAGCGGATCGATCCTGATGCTGCTTGTCGCGCCCGGTTCGACGGTCGCCGCCCTCGCCTCGGCCGGCGTCTTCGGGGTGGGCTTCACCACCGGGTTCGCCCTCCTGGTGATGTGGAGCCAGCACGTCTACCGCGACCGCCCGACCACCGGGTTCACCCTGGCGATCGTGTTCATCGCGGCCGGGTTCATCATCGGGCCGAGCCTGTTCGGTGTACTGGCCACCCGCTTCGACGGCGACGTGGCCCTGCTGGTCTCGGCCGCCCCCGCCCTGTTGGTCTCGCTGGTGCCCCCGAAGCGGGAGAACCGCCTCAAGCCCCTCGCCCCTCGCCCGCGGTCAGGAACGCCGCCGCGGTCAGGCGAACAGTGAGCGCGGGATCCGGGCGTGGACGACCTTGGTGGCGTTGACCGCCTCGGTAACGGCGAAGTCGACGCCGATGCTGCACAGCGCGTAGGCGTCGGCGACCCCCAGGGCGCCCCGGCCGTACCCGACGAGGAGTTGGACGGCTTCAGCCACCGCGATCTCCAGGGCGGTGTCGAGGTCCTCGTCGATCCCCATCGGGATCAGATGCGTGGGCGTCGCGGCCACCGGCCAGCGGGTCGCGGCGCCCCGGTGCAGGAGGACCTCGACGGTGAAGGTGCACGAATGCTCGATCGCGGTCCCGTTCACCTCCCCGTCGCCCTGGGCGGCGTGGGGGTCGCCGAGGTAGAGCTGGGCCCCGGCGGTGTGCACCGGGAGGAAGAGCCGGGAGCCGGCGGTCAGCTCCCGCAGGTCGAGGTTCCCGCCCCACCTCCCGGGCGGTCGGCTGGTGACCTCGCCGGCGGCGGCCGGTGGAGCGAGGGCGACGATCCCGGGGAACGGCGCCTGGGGGACCGTGACACCGTCGACGAGGGTGAACCGCTCCCCGTCGGTGCGCAGCAGTCGGACCCACTCCTCCTCGAGGAGGTCGGCGAGGACCCCGGACCCGGGGCGACCACGGTTCACCCCGTACTCGACACGCAGCTGTGCGGCGTGGATCCGGACCTCGAGGGCGTCGCCGGGGCCGGCCCCTTCGACGTGGACCGGCCCGGTGAGGACGTGGCCGCCCCACGGGGGCCGCTCGACCTCCTCGAACACGGCGATGACGTCGTCGAGGATCTCCTCGGCCGGCACGCCCAGGGCACCGAAGAACGCCACCGGGTGGGCGTCGGTGGTGATGCCCTGCTGGGAGACCGTGTCGATCTGCAGCACCGTCCCGGAACCGACGGTGACGACGGCGGCACGCTCGTTCGGGATCACCCCCCACACCACGCTCCCCGGGCGCGACGGCACGTGGGTCGACGGTGACGCCATCGCCGGCGAGGCGGAGTCGTGGCGGAGCCGGCGGCCGAGGGCCCGGGTGGCCGCCGCGTCGGGGGCCGCCGTGGTGTCACGCGGTGGCGGTGGTTCGGGCGGCGGGGTCATCGCCGGCGTCGTCGGAGGTTCACCGTGCCCCCCGCCCCCGGAGCACGACCCCCGGTCGGGCGTCGGTCTGGACGCCGTCGTCGACGACGAGGTGGCCGCCGACGACGACGTGCGAGACCCCCTCGGCGAAGGCATGGGGGGCGTCGAACGTCGCGCGGTCGGCGACGGTGTCCGGGTCGAACACGACGAGGTCGCCGCGGCCACCGGCGGTGATCATCCCGAGGTCGAGCCCCGGGAGCCGGCGCGCCGGCAGGGAGGTCATCTTGCGCACCGCCTCCTCCAGCGACAGGACGCCCTCGTCACGGACGTAGGTGCCCAGCACCCGGGCGAACGTGCCGTAGCTGCGTGGGTGCGGCGTGCCGCCGGCGGCCGGGTCCAACGTCCAGCCGTCGCTGGCGACGGCGACGGCCGGGTGGCGCATCACCGTGCGCACCCCGTCCTCCGAGATCGCGTGCACGGTGGTGAGCACCCCGCCGCCGCCGACCTCCAGCAACCACAACGCGGTGTCGACGGGCTCCTCGTCGCGGATCCGGGCGACCTCGGCAACGGTCCGGCCCTCGTGGGCCGGGTCGATGCCCTCCGGCAGCTGGGCGAGCCGGATCGCCTCGGGCTCGAAGACCCGCAGGCCGGCGCGGAGATCGTCCGGGTCCTGGGCGGCGATCTCGGCACGGATCCGGTCACGGGCCGCCGGGTCGCGCAGCAGTCGCTGCATCTCGGCGGTGCCGCCGGTGCGTGCCCACGCCGGGGTCTGCACCGCCAGCGTGGTGCTCCCGGCGGTATACGGGTACTGGTCGGCGAGCACGTCGTGGCCGGCGGCGACCGCGGCATCGAGACGGCTCAGCGCGTCGTCGATCAGGTCCCAGTTCGCCCGGCCCAGCGCCTTGAGGTGACTGATCTGCA
>SLDB01000225.1 GCA_007125475.1 Nitriliruptoraceae bacterium
AGCGTTCGTCGAGCACTACACCCGGCGGTGACCCGGGGCGGGTTCCTGGCGTCAGCCGACGCGGACGGTGAGCGCTTCTCCCTGCCCACCGCCGCCGCACAACGCCGCCGCGCCGGCGCCGCCGCCGCGCCGCCGCAGCTCGTTGACGAGCCCGACGACGATGCGGGCGCCGGAGCAGCCGATCGGGTGACCGATCGCGATCCCGCCACCGTTGACGTTCACCCGGTCGTCAGCGACTCCGAGGGCGTCGGAGGACGCCGCCACCACCGAGGCGAACGCCTCGTTGATCTCGTAGCGATCGAAGGCGTCGGCCGCGGTACCGAGCTTCTCCGCCGCGGCCCGGATCGCGTTCGCCGGCTGCAGATGCAGCGAGGGATCGGGGCCGGCGACGGTCGCCCAGCCCGTGACGTCGGCCAGGACCTCGAGCCCGAGCTCGTCGGCCTTGTCACGCGAGGCGAGGACGAGGGCGGCGGCCCCGTCGGAGATCTGTGAGGCGTTCCCGGCCGTGATCGTGCCCTGCGGGTCGAACGCCGGCCGCAACCCGGCGAGCGACTCGGCCGTCACCTCGGCGCGCACCCCTTCGTCCTCGGCGACGACCACGGGCTCTCCCCGTCGCTGCGGGACCTCGACGGGGACCGACTCCGCGTCGAACACGCCGTCCTTCCACGCGGCCGCGGCCCGTTCGTGCGAGCGGGCCGCGATCTCGTCCTGCCGCTCGCGGGTGATCCCGAGCTCCTTGCGGCGCTGGTAGTCCTCGGTGGCGACCCCCATCGCGCACCCGTCGAAGGCGCACGTCAGCCCGTCGTGCATCAGCACGTCGGTGAGCGTCGCGTCGCCGAGACGCACCCCGAAACGGGCCTCGTCGACGACGTGCGGCGCCCGGGACATCGACTCCATCCCGCCGGCGACGACGAGGTCGAACTCCCCGAGACGGATGAGATCACGGGCACGGGCGACCGCGGTCATCCCCGAGATGCAGACCTTGTTCACCGTCTCGCTGGCGACGTCCATCGGGACACCCGCGGCGACGGCCGCCTGCCGGGCGGTGATCTGCCCCTGCCCGGCCTGAAGGACGTGCCCCATCACGACGTACTCGACCGCCTCCACCGGCACACCCGCACGGGTGAGCGCCCCGGTGATGGCGTGACCACCGAGCTGCATCGCGGACAACGAGGACAGCCCGCCGCCGAACCGGCCGACAGGTGTACGGGCGTACCCGGCGATCACGACGTCACGCATCATCCGCCTCCTGGGCCGTGGGATCCCGTCCAGGATAGACCCCACCGGCTACCCGGTGCCCGTCGGGCTCCGGGCAGCTGGCACCATGACCGGTCACCGACCCGGAGCACGGAGCCCATGGACGTCACCCGCATCGATCAGATCGCGATCGCCGTCGAGGACCTCGACGCGACGCTCGAGCTCTACGAGCGAGCCTTCGGGCTCAGCGCCACCTCCCGTGAGCGCATCGAACCCGACGGCGTCGAGGAGGCGATGATCGACGTCGGGGGGGTGTATCTGCAGTTGCTGCAGCCCACACGCGACGACTCGCCGATCGCGAAGTTCCTCGCCAAGAACGGCCCGGGCCTGCACCACCTCGGGTTCGGGGTCGGCTCGGTCGCCGACGCACTCGACCACCTCCGCGACGAGGGGGTGGCCCTCATCGACGACGCACCACGGCCCGGTGGAGGTGGCCACACCATCGCGTTCGTGCACCCGAAAGGCACCGACGGGGTGCTGGTCGAGCTCGTCGAGGACGAGCACCCGTGAGCGGGGTTCCGGCCCCCGGCGTGTCGGGTCTCGGAGCGCGCCGGTAGCCTCGTCGGGACGAACCGATCATGCCATGAGGGCGACGTGGGATTCACCGACCGACTCCGTGCCTGGCTCACCGGCCAGTCGCCACGGCGGGACCGCGGCGGCCCGTCGACGGGCGAGTCGTCACGGTCCATGACCAAGGACCTCGAGGAGTTCGTCCAGACACGTCACGGCGTCGAGGCGTTCGTCGAGCCCCAGACGGCGATCTACTCCACCACGGTGCTGCTGATCGCCCACGACGGCGAGTACCTGCGCCGTCCGGTGAAGGACCGTCGGCACGCGGGGAGCTTCTGCAAGGACTTCGACATCCCGCTCTACGACGCGGCGAAGGTCGGGTACCCCAAGCGGATGCGCGACTACGAGCAGGGCCGTGGCCCCCGCCGCGTCGAGCTCTCCGAGCTCCCGCCGTGGCCCGGCGACGACGGCGCCACCCCCCCGGACGGCGGTGTCGACGGCCCACCCCCTCCCCCGCCCGACGGTGACCGGGGAGGGGACCCCCCGTCCGGTCACCGCCCCGGCGGGCACCTCCCCGGAGGCGACGACGTCGGCGATGACGACCGGCCCGCCGCGGACACCGACACCCCGCACGATGTCGAAGGCCCCGGCACCGCACCCGACGACGAACCGCCGCAGCCGCCGCGGTGACCCGAGGCTCGGGCGACCGGGCAGAACCAGGGGCCGACCTTGGCGACCGATGCCGCCCGCGGGGCAATGACGACCCGCGGGGTACGCCTGCACACCGACGGTCTCCGCGTCGAGGAACTCCCCGTCCCCCGCCCCGGGACGCACGACGTCCTCGTCGCGGTCCGGGCCGCCGGTGTCGGCGGGCTCGAGGCGGCGCTCGCCACCGCTGCAGCCGGGTCACCCGACCTGCCGTTGGTGATCGGCCGGGAGGCCGCAGGGGTCGTCGCCGACACCGGGGGTGCGGTCGACGACTGGCGGATCGGTGACCGCGTCGCCGTGCTGCCCGACCGGGTGTGCGGGGTGTGCCCGATGTGCACCGGCGGACGCGAGAACCTGTGTGTCTCGCGCGGGCTGGCCGGGATCGACGTCGACGGCGTCCTCTCCGGGTTCGTCGCCGTCGACGCCGACCGTCTCGTTCCGGTGCCGCACGGGATCGGGTTCCCGGTGGCGTGCCTGGTGCCCGACGCGGTGGGCGCCCCCTACCACGCCCTGAAGCGGGCCGGGGTCGGGGACGGCAGCACCGTCGTGGTCGTCGGTGTCGGCGCCGTCGGGCTCCACGCGGTCCAACTCGCGACCCTCGCCGGCGCCGAGGTCGTCGCCGTCGACCCCGACCCGCAGGCCCTGCAGCGGGCCGGGGTCTGGGGGGCACACCTCGTCGACGCCACGGCGACCGACCCCGTACGCAGCGTGCGGGAGCTCACCGAGGGCGGCGCGGACCGGGTGCTGGACGCGGCCGGGGACCCATCGGCGCTGACGACCGCGGTCGGGTGTGTCGCACCGGGGGGACGCGTCGTCCTCGTCGCCGGGGGCGGTGGGGACCTGCGGGACCTCGACGCGCACACCCTGGTGACCCGGGAGCTGGAGGTGGTCGGCTCGTACGGCGCGACCGCCCAGGACGTCGGTGAGCTCTTCGACCTCCTCGAGGAGGGTCGACTCGACCTGACGTCGTCGGTGACCCACACCACGGACCTCGACGGTGTCCCCGAAGTGGTGCGCCGACACCAGGGTGAGGGTCCCCGTGCCGTGCGCACCGTCGTCACCGACCTATCCTGATCCCCGAGACCACGGTCGGTCCGCGGAACGCTCGGGAGCACCGGCGACCACCGAGGTGACGACGGGTGGCGGGGAGGAAGAGCGGTGCAGTACACGACGGCGTTGCGTGAACTCGTCCAGGACCGGTTGCGACACCACGCCCGGGAAGGCATCGATGACCCCTCACTGCGGCACGCCGCGGTCGCCGTCAGCCTCGTCGCCTCCGACGCCGGCGAGGCCTGCTTCCTGCTCACCCGCCGCGCGTCGGGGCTACGAGCCCACCGTGGCCAGTGGGCGCTGCCGGGGGGGAGCCTCGACGACGGCGAGGACGCCATCGAGGCCGCGTGCCGCGAACTCGACGAGGAGGTCGGGGTCGCCGACGTCGAGGTCCTCGGGTGCCTCGACGACTACCCGACGCGCTCCGGGTACCGGATCACACCGGTCGTGGTGTGGTCACCGCGCACACCGGTCCTCCGTCCCGACCCCGCCGAGGTCGAGTCCGTGTACCGCATCCCGCTCACCGAGTTGGACCGACCGGATGGACCCCGGTTCCTCAGCCTCGACGACGTCACCGACCCGGTGATCCAGGTCCCGATCCACGACACGCTGGTGCACGCCCCGACCGGCGCGGTCCTCTACCAGGTCCGCGAGGTCCTCCTGCACGGGCGGGCGACCCGCGTCGCCCACTACGAGGAACCGAAGTTCGCCCGGCGGTGATCGCCGACGGCGCCGCGACGCCTCACTCCTCGGTGATCTCCACCGTCGAGATCACGACGTCCTCGACGGGCCGGTCCCCCGCACCCGTCGGGGTGTTGCCGATGTCGTCGACGACGTCGAGGCCGTCGATGGTCTTGCCGAACACGGAGTACTGCGGCGGCAGGCCGTAGTCGGCGTGCATCACGAAGAACTGCGAGCCGTTCGTGTTCGGCCCGGCGTTGGCCATCGCCAACGTCCCGAGCTTGTAGCCACGGCTGCGGGCGGCGGCGAGCTCGTCGTCGAAGGTGTATCCGGGGCCGCCGCGTCCGGTCCCTGTCGGGTCGCCCCCCTGGATCATGAAGCCGGAGATCACCCGGTGGAAGATCACGCCGTCGTAGTACCCCTCACGGGCCAGGAACACGAAGTTGTTCACGGTGTTCGGTGACTCGTCGGCGAACAGGCGGGCGGTGATCACCCCACGGTTGGTGTGGATCGCCGCCGTGTAGCTCTTCTGCGGATCGATCGTCAGCTCGGGCGGGGATGCGTACTGGTTCGCCACGTCGGGCTCCTGCGGTCGGATCGGACTCACCGGCGTCACGCCGGCCGGCGACAGGGTAGGCGTACCGGCCGGTTGCACGGACCGACCGGCGACGGGTCACCGCACGTCGATCTCGACCCTGCGCACGACGACGTCGTCGAGGGGACGGTCGCGGGCGTCGGTGGGCACCGCGGCGATCGCGTCCACGACGTCCATCCCGTCGATGACGCGGCCGAGGACCGTGAAGCTCGGCCCCGGGAGCGTGGTCGGATCGGCCTGGGTGATGAAGAACTGCGAGCCGTTGGTGTCCGGCCCGGCGTTGGCCATGGCCACCACTCCGCGGGGGTATCCGCCGGGGACCAACTGGCGGGTCTCGTCGTCGAGGTCCGCCTCGTCGACGACCCCACCGGCGATCAACTCACGCAACTGCTCGTCGCGGACGTCCTCGAACAGTGCTTCCGCGGTCGTCAGTTCGTCGGGGAACGTGTACCCGGGGTAGGTGGGAGCGTCGTCGTCGAAGCCCTCCGGGGTGCAGTCGTCCTGCCCGCACCCGGTGCCGGGCGGGTCGCCGACCTGCACCACGAACCCCGGCACGACCCGGTGGAACACCACCCCCTCGTAGTAGCCGTCGTCGGCGAGCTCGACGAGATTGCTCACCGCCAGGGGGGCGTTCTCCGCGTCGAGGGCGATCCGGATCTCCCCGCAGGTGGTGTCCAGCACGGCTTCGTACTCGGCGCCGGCCTCGACGGTGACCCCGAAGGATTCGTCGTACACCCGGCTGTCCACGTCGGGGACGTCGCCACCGGAGGGTGGGCACGGATCGACGTCGGCGGCACCCGCGGCACCGTCCGAGAGCGCGGCGGCGACGTCGTCGGCACCAGGATCGTCGGAGGCCGCGGCGTCGCCGCCGCGCTCGAGGAGGAGGGTGAGCGGCACCGCGAGGAGCGAGAGGCCCATCAGGATCGCCATCACCAGGATCACCACCCGGTTGCGGGCGCTGCGGCGCTCGAACTTCGCGTCCCGACGTGAGGACGCGGTGCGACGGCGGGGCTTCGCCACGGTGGCCTCGTCAGTGCATCGGTCGGCGTCGTGCGGATGACGGCACGGATACCGTCAGGCTATCCGTCCTCGCCGGGCAGCGATCCGCCAGCAGTGGTGGTGCCAGTGCCGACGGAGCTCGACCTCCTCCTCTGGCCACGCGACGACGTGACCCTCACCGGCGCCGATCGGGTTCCCACAGGCGGGGCAGGTATACGGCTTGTCGGCCCGCACCGCAGGCACGCGGCGCACGACGTAGCCCTCGAGCGGGAGGAGGAACGGATCGGCGGCGTCGTGCACCGGCGGCCTCACGATCGACGTCGGTCTCCGACGATGGTCCGGCGGCGGTTCAGGTGTAGACGTAGAAGCCGCGACCGGACTTGCGACCGTGGAACCCTACCTCCACGAGGTGGCGCAGCAGCGGTGCCGGCTCGTACGACGGCTGCCGGTACTCCTCCTTGAGGCGCTCGAGGATCGCCAGCGTGACGTCCAACCCGACGACGTCCATCAACTCGAAGGGCCCCATCGGGTACCCGCAGCCGAGCTTCATCGCCGTGTCGATGTCCTCGGCGGTGGCGTAGTGCGATTCGAGCATCTTCACCGCGTCGTTGAGGTACGGGAACAGCAACGTGTTCACGATGAAGCCGGCCCGGTCACCGCACAGCACCCCGGTCTTGTCGATCCGTGCGACGAAGGCGCGGGCGAGTTCGACGACGGCAGGGTCGGTGCGCACCGTCGTGACGATCTCGACGAGCTGCATCTTCGCGGCCGGGTTGAAGAAGTGCAGCCCCAGGACCCGCTCGGGGCGGGTGGTCACCATCGCGCAGTCGATCACCGGCAGCGACGAGGTGGTGGTCGTGATCACCGCGTCGTCGCTGACCACACCGTTGAGCTGCTCGAAGATCTCCTGCTTGACGACCGTGTCCTCGGCGACGGCCTCGACGACGAGGTCGGCGCCGGCGAGGTCGTCGAGGTCGACGGTGGGGCGGATCCGGCCGACGGCGGCGACGAGGTCCTCCTCGTCCATCCTCCCCTTGTCGACGAGGACCTGCAGCGACTTCGACACCCGTGCGGCGACGGCCTCGGCCTTCTCGCGGCCGCGCCCGTGGACCACCACCTCGAACCCGGCGCGGGCGCAGACCTCCACGATCCCGGCAGCCATCTCCCCGGTCCCGACCACCCCGACGGTCCGCCACCCGGCGACGAGGTCGACGTCGGGGACCGGTCGGGTGTCGTCGTCGGCCAGGACCCGTGAGGACCCCGGTTCGTCGTAGGAGTAGAACCCGCGGCCGGACTTGCGCCCGGTGAAGCCGGCCGAGGCGAACTGCCCCAGGATCGGCCGCGGCGCGAACCGGGTGTCCTGGAACTCGGAGTGGATCGCGTTCATGATCCCGAGGAACGTGTCGATCCCGACCAGGTCGGTGAGCGCGATCGGGCCCATCGGCAACCCGGCACCGAGCCGCATCGCCGCGTCGATGTCCTCCTTGGTGGCGTAGCCCCCCTCGACCATCCACACCGCCTGGTTGAGGTACGGGAACAACAGCTGGTTCGCGATGAAGCCACGGCGGTCCCCGACGACGACCGGGACCTTCCCGATCGACTCGGCGAACTCCCGGGCGACGTCGACGACGGCATCGTCGGTGACGACGGTGCGGACCAGCTCGATGAGCCGCATCACCGGGGCCGGGTTGAAGAAGTGGAACCCGATGACCCGGTTCGGCCGCCGGGTGACCACCGCGATGTCCATCACGGGCAGCGAGGAGGTGTTCGTCGCCACCAGGGCGTCCGGGCGTGCGTGCGCATCGATGCGTTCGAACGCCGCCTGCTTGAGCTCGAGGATCTCGGGGACGGCCTCGACGATGAGGTCGCAGGCGTGCAGGTCGTCCCAGCGCGTGCCGCCCTGGATGAGGGATGCGATCTCGTCGCGCTCGTCCTCACCGAGCCGGCCGCGGTCGACCTGACGTTGCAACGCCGCCGCGATGCGTCGCTCCCCGGCCGCCACCGCGGCGTCGTCGATCTCGACGAAGCGGACGGGGATGCCGTGCCGCGCCACGATCTCGGCGATCCCGGCCCCCATCGTGCCGCAGCCGACAACCCCGACCCGGTCGATCTTCGACACGATCTGGTGCTCTGTCATGTCCTGCCTCCAGCGGGCGGTCACCGCGGTTCGTCGCGGCGCAGCCTATGGCCCCCTCACGAGCGCGACGAACCCTGGTGGGGGCGGCGAGGACGCCACGGGGCCGGTCACCGGACCCGGCGGAGCCGCAACAACCACCCGCGCCCGACGAGGACGAGGGCGGCGGCGAGGGCCCCGAGGCCGGCCGCGACACTCCAGGCCACCAGGTACGACGAGCCGGCGACGACCGACCCGAACAGTATCGGCCCTGCCATCGCCCCCGCCATGGCACCGGCCTGCCCGATCCCGGTCCCCGCTCCCGTCGCGACCGGGTTGAGTCGGACGAAGGCGTACACGAACAGCCCCGGCCACCCCCAGCCTGCGGCGTATCCGAGCGCCGCGCCCACGGCGAACGTCACCGGGTGGGAGGCGACCGCGAGGATCCCATACCCCACGACGCCGAGGGCGAGCATCCCGGCGACGACCAGCAGGTGGCCTCCCTCGCGCTGGTCGGCCCGCCAACCGGCCACCACCCGGGAGGCGATCCCGACGACGCTGCCGACGGCCAGGATCACGCCCCCGACCCCGGCACCGACGCCGCGGGCCACCGCCGCCTCGACGAGGAACGAGGGGAGCGCGATCGCCGCCGCCGAGCCACACCCGGCGGCGACCGCGAGCACGACCAGCGGGCCCCGGGCGCTGTCGGTCCCGGTGACCGGGCGCTTGGCACGGTCGGTCCCCAGGCCCTGCGGGAGCCAGAACGGGACGACGAGGGTGGCCAGCGCCGGGAGGACGAACGCCGCCCGCCAGCCCAGCGTGAGAGCGATCACCGGGATCGAGATCCCGGCGATGAGGGTGGCCGCGGGGATCGCGGCCTGCTTCAGGCCGAACGCGAACCCCATCCGATCGGGGTCCACGGCGCGCGACAGGGCGAGGTTCGAGGCCGGCTGGGCGGTGCCCTGCGACGCCCCGGCGACGAGCATCAGCACGAGGAGGTGCCAGTAGCTCACGGCGAACGCGGCCACCCCGACCAGCGCCACCGCCGTGCCCGCGGTCGTCAGCAGCAACGCCCGGCGCGCCCCGATCGCGTCCCCGATCGCGCCGCCGGGTACCGAGATCACCCCCGACGCGAGGTAGAACGCGGCGATCAGGACACCCAGTGCGCGTTCGTCGAACCCCAGCTCGGCGCGGATCAACACCGCCGTCGCCCCGATGAGGAACACCGGCAGCGAGGCGAGCACCACCGTGAAGGTGGTGCTGACCAGGGCGCGCACCCCCGTGTCGGCCGCTCGCGTCACACCCGTCCCTCCTGCCGGCGGGCTCGGTGGAGCCACGGCGAGGTCGGCGCCCACCCCGCCGGACCGCTCCCGGGAACGATCAGTGCGTCACCGAACGACGATCGGCGGTGCTCGGCGGGGATCCTCCCGACCTCCCGGCGGCGTCACCTCCCGTGGCGTCTCACCCGGAGGCGGCGCTGACGAGGCAGCGCCCCGACCGGGGTATCGGCCCACACGCCGGGTGCCTACCGAGGCATGTGTCGGGGCGATCGGTGGTGCCACCGGGGTTCGGAGGGGGGCCGGCTCCCGCCGGCCCACCAAACACTCTCCGGCTTCGTTCAGCCCTGTGCCTGCTCGCGCAACGTGCGGCGACGCAGGGACCACATCTGCTTGGCACGCTCGGCCTGCAGCCCCGCCTCCCAGGAGATCCCCGGAGGGCCGAGCTCGGTGCGGAACGACTCGACCGACGCCCGCGAAAGCCCCGGGTCGGCCGCGGCACGCTCGGCGAGCTCGAGGGCCCGGGAGGGGACGTCGTCGTCGGCGACGCAGTCCCAGGCCATCCCGACCTCGTAGGCCCGGCGGCCGTCGATCTCCTCGCTGAACAGCGCCGCCGCGGCGGCGGCCTCACGCCCGGCGGTACGGCCCATCAGCACGTAGTGCCCACCACCGGGGTGGATCCCGATCCTGAGGAAGCCGGCCAGGATCCGGGCGTTCTCCCCGACGATCCGCAGGTCGGTCGCCATCATCAGGTTCACCCCGGCGCCCACGGCGGCGCCCTGCACGGCGGCGATCGTGGGCACCTTGCACTGTCCGACGCGCATGAACGCGCCGTAGACGCTGCCGTTGTCCTCGTAGGAGGTGGGATCGGTGGGATCCTCGCCGGCGTTCCCCAGGACCTTGCGGTCCGCGCCGGCGCAGAAGTGGCCCCCGGCACCCTGGACGACGGCCGCACCGATCTCCGGGTTGGCGTCGATCTCCTCGATCGCGGCGATGAGGTCACGCGCACTCTGTGGCGTCAATGCGTTGCGTCGCTCGGGTGCGTTCAGCGAGATGACCGCGACGGCCCCCTCGTAGCGAAGTTCGATGTCTGCCACGGTGCTCTCCTGGGTC
>SLDB01000021.1 GCA_007125475.1 Nitriliruptoraceae bacterium
CGCTGGCTGCGGCCCGCGAGGCCGGGTTGCGCCTGACGTTGCACGCCGGTGAGGACGCCGGCCCGGTCTCGGTCGCCGACGCCCTCGACCAGGGCGCCTCGCGGATCGGTCACGGTGTCCGCCTCGCCGACGAGCTCGCCGCCGACGGGGGGCCGGGGCCGGTGGCCCGCCGTGCGATCGCCGCCGGGGTCGCCCTCGAGGTGTGTCCCACCTCCAACGTGCACACCGGGGTCGTCGGGGAGTTCTCCGCACACCCCGTGGATCACCTCCGGGCGGCGGGTATCGCGGTCACCGTGAACACCGACAACCGCCTGATGAGCGGGGTCAGGCTCAGCGACGAGTTCGCCCGCCTCGGGGCGGTGTTCGGCTGGGATCTCGACGACGTCGCGTCGGTGACGCAGGTGGCCGTCGACGCGGCGTTCCTCGACGACGCCGATCGTGCCGCCCTCGACGAGCGTGTCCGTCGCGGGTTCGCGGCGTTGGGTGGGGATCGCGCCGCCACCGACGGTCCGGGCGGGGTTGGTCGGTAGCGCCGCTCGCGCGCGCATCACCCAACCGTCGCATCGCGATGCGGGCCCGGATCGCGTCCAGCGCCATCGTCTTCGTCAGGGTCCGTACGGCGCCTACCGCAGGTCGAACGCGGCGTGCAGCTGCTGGTCGCTGGAGGCCGGGCCGGTCGGGAGGTCCTGGGTCCAGCGGTACAGCGCGGTCTGGAACACCGCGGTGAGCGCTTCGAGGAACCCGAACAGCACGACGAACACACCTTGGTCCCACCGAACACCACCGCGAACGGGATGATCCCGGCCGAAGCCGTGAGCCCGCCGCCGACCGCGGCCACGAGGCCTTCGTGATGGCCCAGGTGCGTTGCATCCTTGCCATGCCGCGAACTATGGATCGTCCTCATCCCCGCAACCCGGACGGTCGGGACGTGCGCCGGCCGGCTGACCGGGGCGCGGTGGCGGTTCGCCGATCGTCGCCGGCTCGACGAACTCCGGGTCCCGCCGGCCGAGGCCATCGACACCGGCCAGCGACACGCGGAACACCCGTGCGGGCTCGCCGTGTGCGAGCCGTTCCTGCAGCTGCTTGCTCGTCCCTGCCGGTGGTCCGTGGTGATTGATGTTGAGCTCCTCTGTACCGTTGTTGCCCGATGCTGCAGGGACCTCTCGGGGACGCTTGCCGTTTCAGGCGTCAACTCGCCGTTCTGTAGGAGGATCAGGTGTCCGGTCACAGCAAGTGGTCCACCATCAAGCACAAGAAGGCCGCGAAGGACGCCAAGCGCGGCAAGCAGTTCGGCAAGCTCATCCGCGCCATCGAGGTCGCCGCCCGACAGGCGAACACCTCGGACCCGGAGGACTCGCCGTCACTCGCGCTGGCGGTGCAGAAGGCGAAGGACGCCGACGTCCCCAAGGACAACATCGAACGCGCCTGCAAGCGTGGCGCCGGGGTCGACGGCGACGCGGCGGCGTACGAGTCGGCGCAGTACGAGGGGTACGGACCGAAGGGCGTCGCCGTCCTCGTCGACGTCCTCACCGACAACCGCAACCGGACCGCCTCCGACGTGAGGCAGGCGTTCACCCGCGTGGGCGGGAACCTCGCCGAGCCGGGGAGCGTGGCGTTCCTGTTCACCCGCCGCGGCCACGTCCGTCTCGCCGGTGAAGGGGTTGAGGAGGACGACGTCATGCTCGTCGGCCTCGACGCCGGGATGGAAGACCTCGAATCCGACGGGGGGGACTTCATCGCCTGGTGCGACGCCTCCGACGTCACCGAGCTGCGGGCGGCGTTCGAGGCCGCCGGGCTGCACGTCGTCACGTCGGGTTCGACGATGGTCCCCGCCTCGACGGTGCCGATCACCGAGTCGTCGGACGCGAAGAAGATCCTCAACCTCCTCGACCTCCTCGACGACAACGACGACGTCCAGGACGTCTATGCCAACGTCGATTTCGACGAGGAGGTCCTCGAAGACCTCGACGCGTGACCCTGCCGGTCGCGGCGGACGGCACCTCCACGTCCGGTCAACCCACGGCTGCTAGCGTGCGAACGTGCGTTCGAACTCCCTGGCCGGTCGGCTCACGCCGACGGCACCCCCATCACCGCGACCGGTGCGGTCGGTCCGGCCACCCGGGGCCGCCGACCGACCATCGCGCCTGACCAGCCGCCGTGACGAACCCTGACGAGGTGAGGTCCCCGTGGAGCCGACACCAGCCCACCCCGTCGTCCTCGGGGTCGACCCCGGGCTGACCAGGTGCGGACTCGGGGTCGTGGCCGGCCCTGCAGCGGCGCCGCGGCTCATCGCCTCGGCATGTCTGCGTACCGCGGCCCAAGCCCCCCTCGAGGAACGCCTCCTCACGGTGCACCAGGGGGTGGCCGACGCGATCGCCGAGCACCGGCCCGACGCCGTGGCGGTGGAGCGGGTGCTGTTCTCGGTGAACGTGCGCACGGCGATGGCGACCGGTCAGGCGGCCGGGGTGGCGCTCCTCGCCGCCGCGAGCGCGGGGGTGGCGGTGTCCTCGTACACGCCCACGGAGGTGAAGCTCACCGTCGCCGGCTCGGGCACCGCCGACAAGCCGGCCGTCGCCCGCCTCGTCGCCGCGCAGCTGGGGCTGGCCGCACCGCCGCGACCGGCCGACGTCGCCGACGCGATCGCGGTCGCCCTCACCC
>SLDB01000249.1 GCA_007125475.1 Nitriliruptoraceae bacterium
CGTCCACGTGGTCTACCACCACGGCATCTACTTCGAGGATCGTCACCTCCTCGCCGACGTCGACGGCGCCGACGCCGCGATCGACGGGCTGCAGTCCAACGTCGACGCGATCGCCGAGGCGGTCGAAGCCGACGGCGGGCCGGTGGAGGATGATGACACCGACGATGACGACGACGCCTGACGTCGTCGCGGCCGCCGAGCGGCCGCTCAGCAAGGTGGGGGCCGTCACCGACGTGACGGCCCCCACGGCGTGTCGACCCGGCCCCGGCGCCGGCGTCCGGGGTGACGGGGCCGGTGGTGGCGGACCCACCCTCGCCCCTGGATAGGCTCCCTGCCGGCCGGGTGCCGCGCGTACCCGTGTCCTCGACGGGCCGCGGTGCCCCGCCCGTCCGGTCGCGACCCGAGGATCCGCATGCCCAGCATCGATGCGAACCCGCCGTCGGGGACCCGCGACTTCCTGCCGGGGGAGGCCTCACGTCGCGAGCGGGTCTTCACCACGATCCGTCAGGTGTTCGCCCGTCACGGGTTCGACCCCCTGGACACCCCGGCGTTCGAGCGGCTCGACGTCCTCACCGGCAAGTACGGCGAGGAGGGCGATCAGCTGATCTTCAAGATCCTGCGCCGGGGCGAGCACGAGGCCTCCGGGGACGCCGACCTGGCGCTGCGCTACGACCTGACCGTGCCGTTGGCCCGCGTCGCGGCCCGGTACGGCTCACAGCTCCCGACCCCGTTCAAGCGCTTCCAGATCGCCCCGGTGTGGCGGGCCGATCGACCGGGGCACGGCCGGTTCCGGGAGTTCTTCCAGTGCGACGTCGACACCGTCGGCACCGACTCTCTGTTGGCCGACGCGGCGACGATCGACGCGGTCACCGACGTGCTGCGCCACCTCGGGTTGACCGGGTTCCGGGTACAGGTCAACTCCCGCAAGGCGCTCGCCGGCCTCATCGAGGCGTACGGGATCCCGGCGGCGTTGGAGTCGGAGGCGCTCACCGCCCTCGACAAGCTCGACAAGATCGGGGTGGACGGGGTGGCCGCCGAGCTCGTCGACCGCGGGCTCCCCGAACCTTCGGTCGACGCCCTCGTCGCCGACCTCGGCGGCGGTGATCTCGCGGCCGCGGTCCGCGACCGCCTCGCCGACAACGAGCGCGGCGCGGCCGGCCTCGCCGAGGTCGACCGGCTCCTCGGCCTCCTCGACGACGGCTCCGGCGTGGTCTACGCACCCGTCCTCGCCCGTGGCCTGTCGTACTACACCGGTCCGGTGTTCGAGGTCGTGCACGACGACCTCGATGTCACGATCGCGGCCGGCGGCCGGTACGACGGGTTGATCGGGATGTTCCAGGCCGTCGACGTCCCGGCGACCGGTGGTTCGCTGGGGATCGAGCGGATCCTCCTCCTGTTGGAGGCCGCCGAGGAGGAGCGACGCCGGGGCCCCGACGTCGTGGTCACGGTGATGGGTGACGACCCCGACGCCGACGCCGACGCCGCATCGCTCGCCCGCCGGGTCCGTGAGGGTGGGTACGACGTCGACCTGTACACCGGTGGCGGGTCACGCAAGCTCGGCAAGCAGCTGCGGTACGCCGACCGGCGCGGGGCGCGCCTGGCCCTGCTGCGGGGCGTCGAGGAGCGCGCCGCGGGTACGGTCACCGTCAAGCACCTGGCCTCCGGTGAGCAGGCCACCATCGGGCTCGACGACCTCGCCGACCACCTCGGACGCGTCCTCGACGCGTGACCCGCGCCCGTACCCGCACCCGTCCCCACACCCACGAGGCACCGCCGTGAGCATCACCCCGTACGGCGCCATGCGAAGCCACGGCGCAGGCACCATCCGGCTCGCCGACGCCGGGGAGCCGGTCACCCTCGCCGGATGGGTCGCGACCCGACGTGACCACGGCGGGGTCGCGTTCCTCGACCTCCGCGACCGCTCCGGGTTCGTGCAGGTCGTCGCCGACCCGGAGGCCTCCGACGCGCTGGCCGCCGCCCACCGCGTGCGCACCGAGTGGGTGGTCCGGGTCACCGGGGTGGTCCGGCCCCGTCCGGAGGGGATGCGCAACGCCAGGTTCGACACCGGCGACGTGGAGGTCGCCGCCGAGTCGATCGAGGTGCTCTCCGAGGCCGCGACCCCGCCGTTCCCGGTCGAGGACGGGATCGAGGCCGCCGAGGAGATCCGGCTGCGGCATCGCTACGTCGACCTCCGCCGCCCGGAGATGACCCGCGTCCTGACGCTGCGGTCCCAGGCGACGTCGTTGATCCGCGGGGTGATGGACCGCCACGGGTTCCTCGAGGTGGAGACCCCGACACTGACCCGGGCCACCCCGGAGGGTGCGCGTGACTTCCTCGTCCCCTCGCGGTTGCAGCCGGGGGAGACCTACGCGTTGCCGCAGTCCCCCCAGCTGTTCAAGCAGCTGTTGATGATGTCGGGCCTCGAGCGCTATTACCAGATCGCCCGGTGCTTCCGGGACGAGGACCTGCGGGCCGATCGGCAGCCGGAGTTCACCCAGCTCGACATCGAGTTGTCGTTCGGGGACGAGGAGGACCTCTTCGGCCTCGTCGAGGAGATGCTCGCCGAGCTGTGGTCCACCCTCCTCGGTGTCGAGGTGCCCACCCCGTTCCCGCGGATGGGCTACTTCGAGGCGATGCGCCGGTTCGGGTCCGA
>SLDB01000320.1 GCA_007125475.1 Nitriliruptoraceae bacterium
CCGCGCGTTCGTACGCGAGCTCGGAGGTGACCTGGTTCCACCCCTGGCCGACCTCGCCGAGGACCATCTCGTCGGGGACGAAGACGTCCTCCATCACCACCTCGTTGAAGCTGTGCGAACCATCGAGGAAGGTGATCGGGTTGATCTGGATCCCCTCGGAGGAGAAGTCGATGATGAGCTGACTCAACCCGGCGTGGCGGTTGTCACCCTCCTTCGGCGAGGTGCGCACCAGGGCCACCATGTAGTGGTTCATGTGTGCACCGCTAGTCCAGACCTTCGTACCGTTGACGAGCCAGCCACCCTCGACGCGCTCGCCGGTGGTGCGTACCGACGCCAGGTCCGAGCCGCTGTCGGGCTCGCTCATCCCCAACGAGAAGTAGCACTCGCCGGCGGCGATCGGCGGCAGGAACCGACGACGCTGGTCCTCGGTGCCGAACAACAGGATCGTCGGACCTGTCTGACGGTCCGCGGCCCAGTGCGCACCGACGGGGACCCCCGCCGACAGCAGCTCCTCGACGACGATGAACCGTTCCACGGCGGACTTGCCCTGACCGCCGTACTCCTGGGGGATCGAGAGCCCCACGAACCCGGCCTTCGCCAGCTTCCGACTGAACTCCGGGTCGCGACCCGACGACATCCCCAACCCGGGACGGTACGAGCCCTGAGGCATCTCCTGGGCGAGGAACGAGCGCACCTCGGCACGCAACGCCTCTTCCTGGGCGGTGAGGACCACCGGGGTGAACTTCACGATGTGGCTCCGATCCCGTCGGATCCGGGGAGGAGCTACCCACGCACCCGGCCGGCCGCCATCGAGGTCGGTGCCGGGGCACCGGTCCGCGAGTGGCCAACGGAACGACGCATCTCCCCAGGGGTCGTCCTGCTGATGCGTGGCATGCTACTCGGTATGTTCACCCCCGTGTCAACGTGAGGGGACGTCGACACCGCCCCGAGCGGCCGGGTACGCCGCACCGCACACCGCCGCGCGGCACGACGACACGCATCGACGTGCACGCGCGCACGAACGAGGAAGAGACGTGCACGAGGACGCGCCCGGCACGGACACCCATGCGCACGCGGCGACCCCGTCGGCGGCCGACGGCCGGGGTATCGCCTCGCGGAACCGGATCCTGGACGCCGCGGCCGAAGCGTTCATGGAACGCGGGTACTCGGCGACGTCGATCGTCGACATCGCGGACCGCCTGGGCGCGACGAAGGGAAGCGTCTACCACTGGTACCGAAGCAAGGCCCAGATCTACCTCGACGTGCACATGCGGGCGATCGAGATCATCATCGACGCCGTCTCCCCCCTCGCCGACGGCCCCGAACCCCCCGACGAACGCCTCCGGCGGATGCTCGAGGCGCACGGCGACACCCTGATCCACAAGTTCGCCTACCAGCGCGTCGCCCTGCAGACCACCGACATGCGCACCCTGGAGCCGCAGTCGATCGCCCTGCAGGAGGTGCGCCGGGAACTCGTCGCCCGACGCGACCACTACGAGCAGTTGTTCGCCGACGTGATCGCCGAGGGGATCGCCGCGGGGGTGTTCCGACCGCTGGCTCCCCGGTTCGCCACCAAGCCGGTCCTCGGGGCGATGAACTGGATCACCCGCTGGTACGACCCGGAGAAGGAGGACGGCCGGGACCCGCAGGAGACCCCCCGCGAGATCGCGGCGTTCGCGGTGCGGGGGCTGTACACCGCCGAAGCCGCGGCTCGGGGCGACGGCGCCTGACCCGCCGCCCCGACCCGGCCGGAACGATCCGCCCGCTCAGGCGACCCGCTCGAACACCGCGGCGAGCCCCTGGCCGCCGCCGATGCACATCGTCTCGAGGCCGTAGCGGGCCTCGCGGCGCTGCATCTCGTGCAGGAGCGTCGCCAGGATCCGACCACCGGTGGCACCGATGGGGTGGCCCAGCGAGATCCCCGAGCCGTTGACGTTGAGCCGCTCGAAGTCGGCCTCACCGAACCCCCATGAGCGCGTCACCGCCAGCACCTGGGCGGCGAAGGCCTCGTTCAACTCGATGAGGTCCATGTCGTTCAACGTCAGCCCGGCACGATCCAGGGCCTTGGCGCTCGCCGGGACGGGACCGATCCCCATCCGGTGCGGCTCGACCCCCGCGCTGCCCCACGAGACCAGCCGCGCCAGCGGTGTGAGCCCGAGGGCCGCGGCACGCTCGGGGGTCGTGACGACACAGATCGACGCCCCGTCGTTCTGTCCGCTGGCGTTCCCGGCGGTGACGGTGGCCTTGTCGTCGATCTTGCCGCGCACCGCCCGCAGCGTCGCGAGCTTCTCGACGGTGGTATCGGCGCGGGGGTGCTCGTCGGTGTCGACGACGACGTCGCCCTTCCGCGTGCTCACGGTCACCGGGACGATCTCGTCGTCGAACCGCCCCTCGCGCTGGGCGGTGACGGCCCGCTGGTGCGAGGTGTAGGCGAGCTCGTCCTGCTCCTCACGCGGGATCGAGAACTCCTCGCGGAGGTTCTCGGCCGTCTCGAGCATCCCCCCCTCGACCGGGTAGTTGCGACCCCCGGCGGTGACCCTCCCGCGGGCCAGCCGGTCGTGCATCGTGACCTGGGGGCCGGGCGTGCCCCACCGCAGACCGGTGGCGTAGAACTCGGCCCCGCTCATCGACTCGGTCCCGCCGGC
>SLDB01000293.1 GCA_007125475.1 Nitriliruptoraceae bacterium
CCTCGCGGGTCCCGGGGGCCGAGCCACGCACCGCCACCGCGCCCAGCGTCCCCGGCGGCGGCAGGATCACCGTGCACCCCGAGACCCCACCCGGTGACGTCCACACCCCGACGCGGACCCCGTCGACGCCGAGTGCCATCACGCCACCTCGCCGTGCACGCCACCGACCACCGGCGCCATCACCCCACCTCGCCGTGCACGCCACCGACCACCGGCGCCATCACGCCACCTCGCCGTGCACGCCACGACGCGGGCGTGGCCCGAGCTGCACCCCCAGGTGGCGGGCGAGGACGCCAGCGACCTCCTCGGGGGCCTCGACGAGGGCGACGTGGCCGACCCCGTCGAGGACGACGAGCTCGGCACCGGTGCGCCGCGCCATCCGGTGGGTGAGCGACTCCGGGGTGAGCCGGTCCTCGGTCCCGACGACGAGGGTGAGCGGCCGCCGTGCCGCGATGGCCAGCCCGGCGTCCTCGTCGAGGCCCAGCAGCGCCGGCAACGGACCGAACAACGCGTCCGAGGAACTGGCGAAGAACATCTCGTGGCCGTGCGCCGCCACGTGCGGGTCGAACCGCTCACCCTGGGATCCACGGGCGATGAGGAACGTCAGGTCCGAGGGGTGGGCCACGAGGCGGTCGACGGCCCGCAGCACCGACGAGCGGCGGAGCCACGGGTTCAGCTTCCGGACGACGCCACGCAGCTGCGCCGCCCGGCGGATCCCCAACTCGAGCCGTCGCGGGCGGCCCTTCGCCGACGACGCCGTGGAGACCAGGACCACCCCCGTCGTGCGGTCGGCGACGTCCGGGTGGCGGCGCAGCGCGTTGAGCACGCTCATCCCGCCCAGGGAGTGGCCGGCGAGGACGAGCGGGCCCGGCGCGGCAACCTCGCGCACCACCGTCGCCAGCACGTCACCGAGGAGGTCGAGGGTGACCTCGCCGTCGTGCGGTGGCGAGGAGCCGCCGTGCAGTGGTTGGTCGTAGGTGATGATCCGCACGCGGTCGGCGAGGCGGTCGATCTGTTCGTGCCACACCCGGCCGGTGCACAGCCAGCCGTGGCTGAGGACGAGCTGCGGCGTGCCGGGGCGGTCGGGACCGAACACCTCGACGGCGACCTCGACCCCACCGGGGCCGTGGACCGTCCGACGTGTGCCGTCGACCTCGACGGCGGTGAGGTCGCCGACGTGCGACGGGCCCGGCGGCACCAGACGCCCCCGGACCACGGCCCGCTCGACGGCGAAGCCGGCGACCACGCCCGCGGCGGCGGTCAGCAGGACACGGCCCACCGCCATCGTCGGCACCCTCCCGGCCGTCGGCGCCACACCGACGACGCATCGCCCGCGAGGCTACCGGGGCCCGGGTGCGCCGAGACGGGGCAGGCGGGCGGTGAGCTGGGTGACCACCTCGTAGGTGATGGTGTCGGCGGCCGCCGCCCACTCCTCGACCCGGATGCGCTCGCCGCCCTGGTCACCGAGGAGGACGACCTCGTCACCGACCCGGGGGGCCTCGCCGGCGCACCACACCATCGACTGGTCCATCGTCACGGTCCCGACCAGCGGGCGTCGGCGCCCGGCGTGGAGGACCTCGACGCGGCTGGAGACGGCCCGGGGCAGCCCGTCGGCGTACCCGACCGGGATCGTCGCGAGCCACCCGTCGGACGGCGCCCGCCACCGGTGGCCGTAGGACACCGGCGTCGACGCCGGGACGTGCTTGACGAACGCCACCTCGGTGACCAGCCGCAGCGCCGGTCGCAGGCCATGGTCGGCAGCGGGGACCTCCCACGACGGTGACAGCCCGTACACCCCGATCCCGGGGCGGACCAGCGTGTGCCGGGCCCGCGGGTGCAGCAACGTGCCGGCGGTGTTCGCGGTGTGCAGCAGCCGGGGGGCCAGGCCGACCCGCCGCGCCTCGGCGACGGCCGTGTCGAACACGTCCAGCTGATCGACGGTGGCCGCCCGGCCGGCCTCGTCGGGCTCGTCGGCGCGGGCGAGGTGGGTGGCGACACCCTCGACGATCACCCCGTCGGCGGCCGCGGCCCGGGCGACGAGCGCCGGCCACTGCGCCACCGTCGCCCCCACACGCCGCATCCCGGTGTCGACCTTCAGGTGCACCGCCACCGGGGCGCCCCGGTCCCGCCCGAGGCGGTCGAGGACGTCCACCACCTCCGGTCGGTACACCATCGGGGTGAGCCGGGCCGCGACGGCGGCCTCGGCGGCGGCGACCGGCGGTTCGGAGAGCAGCAGGATCGGGGCGTCGATCCCGGCGTCACGCAACGCCTCGCCCTCCTCCACCAACGCCACCGCTAGCCACGCCGCGCCACCGGCGAGGGCCGCCCGGGCGGCGGTGACGGCGCCGTGGCCATACCCGTCGGCCTTCACGACCGCGCACACCTCCACCCCGGCGACCGCCCTCAGCCGGGCGACGTTCGACGTGATCGCGGCCGCGTCGACCTCGATGCGGGTGGTGCGCCAGTGCCGCCCCTGTTGCACGTCCGCCCCGCTCCATCCACCGCCGTCGCTGGCGTCGGCCGCAGGCTAGGCGGGATCCCCGCCGGCGTGCGGCCCACGCGCCAACCGGCCCAGAACGACGGGGAGGGCGGCGAGGAGGTCGCTGGCACCGGCCCGGATGGCACC
>SLDB01000055.1 GCA_007125475.1 Nitriliruptoraceae bacterium
CCCTCGGGGTCGACCTCGAGCGTCGTCAGCATCCGGGCGAGCTCGTTGTAGCACTCGGCGCGCTCGGCGTCGTCGACGGTCCCGTCGCACTCGGCGGTGCCGGCGTCGAACTCCGGGTTTGCGTAGCCGTAGGGGTTGCCGGGCGAGCCACTGAGGTAGTTGAAGTGCACGCTCCCCGGCCACGCACCGGAGACCCAGCTGAACTGGGCGATGTCCCACACCGTGCAGTCACCGGACTCCCCGCCCGACATCGCGCACTCCATGGCCTCGGGGGCGAAGGGCCGGGCACCGAAGAACTCCGAGCCGGGGACGTTGTCGATCTCGATCGCGATCCCCGCGCCTCGCAGCTCCTCCTGCAGCAGTTCGAGTTGCAGCTCACGGAGGCGGTTCCCCCCGGTGGTGCCGGCACGCAGCCGCAGCTCACCGCGCTCGGGGTGTGCGTAGACCTCGTCGTCGTTGAGGGTGTACCCGGCGGCCTCGAGGGCCTGCCCTGCGGCATCGGCGTCACCGGCGCCGTACCCGGCCTCGGCGGTGTGGTCGACGTAGTCCGGCTGGTTCGCCATCCAGTAGACGTTCCCGAGGCCCTCCGCGGGGAGGACGTCACCGAACAGCGGCTCGTACAGCGAGGTGACGACCGTCTCCTTGTCCATGGCGTACGCCACCGCCTCACGGACGGCGGGGTCCTGCAGGTGGTCGTTGAACAGGTTCAACGACCAGTGCTCGAACGCCGGCCCTGGCAGAGAGGCGACCTCGTACTGCTCGTCGCCGGTGAGCTGTTCGCCGAACGCGACGTCGGGGAGGCTGTAGACCATGTCGGCCTCGCCGGCCCGCAGCGCGGTGATCACCGTCTCGGCGTCGTCGACGAAGCTGATCTCGACCCCTTCGACGCACGCCACACCGAGGTTCTCGACGTCCGGGTGCTCGGGGTGTGCGCCGTGGTAGTCGTCGTTGCGTGCGAGGACCAGGTCGCCGCCGGTCTCCCAGTCGGAGAACACCAGCGGCCCGGAGGACGGGAGCACCTCGTCGCCGTGCTCCCAGGTGCGCAGCGCCTCGTTCGCGGCTTCGGCGTCGTCGAGGACGTGCGTCGGGTAGATCGGGTCGAACAGCGCCTCGACGCCGGCCAGGAACCGGTCGGTGGTGAACGCGTAGCGCTGACCGTCGACCTCCCAGCTGTCGGGGTCGATGGCGGTGTACCCGAGGGCGTCGCGGGCGCCGTACAACAACACCCCCCCCTCACCGGTCTCGACGTCGTAGCCCTCCATGACCAGGTCGTAGGTGCCCTTGACGTGTTCGGCGGTGAGCGCCTCGCCGTCGGACCACTGCAGGTCGTCGCGGAGGGTGAACTCGTACCGCCAGCCGTCGTCGACCTCGGTGACGTCCTCGTCGGCGACGAGCTCGCGGTGGAAGGTGATGTCGGCGGCGACGCCGTACGGTGACTCCAACAACCCCTGCTGGACCCAGGAGGTGACCGCGAGTTGGTTGCCCGGGTCGGTGAGGTGCAGGTCCGGGGGCTGCTGCTCGTGCACCCACCGCAGCACGCCGCCGTCGGCGTCCTGGCAGTACTCGGATCCGGCACCGGCATCGGCGGCCTGGTCCGGCTCGCCGTCCTCGCCGGAGGCGCACCCGGCGAGGAGGGCGAGGGAGACACCGAGGAGGAGAGGTCGGGTGCGCATCAGGGTTCCTGTCGGGGTGATCGAGCGCGGCTCAGCGTCGATGGGCGACGATGAGGGCGAAGTCTTCGGAGGAGAGGCTCGCCCCGCCGACGAGGGCTCCGTCGACGTCCTCACCGGCCAACAGCGACCGGATGTTGCCGGGCTTCACACTCCCCCCGTACTGGATTCGGATGTTCTCCGACAGAACTTGACCCCAGTGTTCAGCCAGGTACTCACGGATCGTTGCACACATCTGCTGAGCGTCGTCGGCGGTGGCCGTCTCCCCGGTGCCGATCGCCCACACCGGCTCGTAGGCGATCACCAGCGACTCCGGGTCCTCGACGGAGACACCGTCGAGGCTGGCGGCGAGTTGACCGGTGACGACGTCGACCGCCGAACCGGAACGCCGTTGTTCCAACGACTCGCCGACGCACAGGATCGGGCGGAGGCCGTAGCGCTGCACCGCCTGCAACTTCGCGTTCACGACACCGTCGTCCTCGTCGAACAGCGCCCGGCGCTCGGAGTGGCCGACGATGACGTAGCGGACGTCCAGGCGGGCCAGCATCGGCACGGAAACCTCACCGGTGAACGCGCCCTCGTCAGCGTGGTGGCAGTTCTGGGCCCCCAGCGTGATCGGGATCCGCTCGGACTGCAGCAGTGTCTGCACCGAGCGCAATGCCACGAACGAGGGACACACGACCACCTCCTGGCCCTCGTAGTCGGGCTCGTCGAGGTGGTAGGCGACCTTCTGGACGAGCTGGATCGCCTCGAGGTGGTCCTTGTGCATCTTCCAGTTCGCCGCGATGATCGGCGTCCGCTCGGCCACGTTGTGCTCCTGATCACTCGTGGTGTCGGGAGCCTACTGTGGCTGGTGAGGTCGACGGTGGAGCCACCGTCACCTCTGCAGCGCGACCACCCCGGGGAGCTCGCGACCCTCGAGGAGTTCGAGCGCCGCGCCGCCGCCGGTCGAGA
>SLDB01000357.1 GCA_007125475.1 Nitriliruptoraceae bacterium
GCAGATCCTGGGCCGGGTCGAGTTGGAACGCAACGTCTCGACGATGCACCGGGCCGGGGCCGACGTGGTGTTCTCCTACGCCTCGATCGGGGCGATCGATGCCTGGAACGCGTTGCGGGAGGACTCCACCCTGCTGTTGGCCGACGGGCTGCTGGTGTTCCGCACCCGCACCCCTCAACGACTCGCCGGGCGCCGGCTGGGCGACACCACGATCGCGGCCGACACTGGCGCCAGCGTGATCGGCGTCGTCGGCGACGACCGGCATCTGCGCCGGCTCACCGACGACGACCACCTCGAGGCCACCGGTGAGCTCGTCCTCATCGGCGATGAGCACGCCGAGGAGCGGTTCTACGCCGCCTACGTCACCGCCCCGCTGCGTGGCCCGGCACGGCGGCTGATCGACCGTCTCCGCCCGCGGCGGGGCTCACCGCTTGTCGGTGAGGCCGGCGGCCTGTGACGAGGGGCACAGCGCCTCGACCACGCACCCGTCGCAACGCGGTGCACGCGCCAGGCACGTCCTGCGGCCGTGGTGGATGAAGCGGTCGGCGACCTCGAGCCAGCGCTCACGTGGGTACAGCCGCATCAGGTCACGCTCGATGGCCTCGGGGGTGTGCTCGCGGGTGAGCCGCAGCCGGCGGGCGATCCGGGCGACGTGGGTGTCGACGACCACCCCCTCGTTCCGGCCGAAGCCGTTGGACAGGACCACGTTCGCGGTCTTGCGCGCCACCCCGGGCAGCGCCGTGAGCTCCTCCATCGTCGCCGGGACCTCACCGCCGTGGCGCTCGAGGATCAACGCCGCACTGGCCTTGAGGTTCTTCGCCTTCTGCCGGAACAGCCCCAGCGAGCCGATGAGGGCCTCGATCTCCTCCAGCGGTGCGGCGGCGACCGCCTCGGGCCCGTCGAGGGCGGCGAAGAGCTCGCGGGTGACCTCGTTCACCTTCACGTCGGTGGACTGGGCCGAGAGCATCGTGGCGGCCAGTAGCTCCCAGCGCGTGGTGAACTGCAACGCGATCGTGGCGTCGGGGTACGCCTCGGCCAGCAGGTCGAGGATCACCGGTGCACGCAGCGTCTTGCCGCGCGACCGTGTCAGGCCCTGAGGGATCGACGCCACCGGGTTCAGAACTCGATCGAGGCGTAGCGGCGCAGCTTCTCGAGGCGGTGGCGGGCACGGATCGTGCGCACCGTCCCCGACTTGGAGCGCATCACCAGCGTCTCGGTGGTCGCCCCGCGGGCGTCGAGGGTCACCCCGTCCAACAGCTGACCGGGGGTGATCCCGGTGCAGGCGATGAAGCAGTCGTCGTCGGCGACGAGGTCGTCGGTGGTCAGGACCTGCTCGAGGTCGTAGCCGGCGTCGACGGCGAGCTGGCGTTCGGCGTCGCTGCGCGGCCACAGCCGACCCAGCATCTCGCCGCCGAGGGCCTTCACCGCGCAGGCGGTGACGACGCCTTCCGGGGTCCCGCCGATGCCGTAGAGGAGGTCGACGTGGGGACGGTCCTCCCAGGCGGCGAGGATCCCGGCGGCGACATCCCCGTCGGTGATCAGCTGCAACCGGCACCCGGCGTCACGGAACTGCCGCTTGGCGTCCTCGTGCCGGTCGCGGTCGAGCATCACCACGGTGAGTTCACCCACCGGCCGACCCGTCACCGCCGCGATCGCGGTGAGGTTGTCCTCGATCGACCGGTCGAGGTCGATCGAGCCGACCGCTTCGGGGCCGACGACCATCTTCTCCATGTACACGCACGGCCCGGGGTTGAACATCGTCGCGTCCGGGGCACCGGCGATCACCGCCAGCGAGCCGGAGCGCCCCTCGGCCAGCAGGCGGGTGCCCTCGACCGGGTCGACGGCGATGTCGACCACCGGCCCCTCGCCGGTACCGACGTGCTCGCCGTTGAACAGCATCGGGGCCTCGTCCTTCTCCCCCTCCCCGATCACGACCGTGCCGTCGATCTCGACGGTGTCGAGCATCTTGCGCATCGCGTCGACGGCGGCCTGGTCCCCGGACTCCTTGTCGCCGCGGCCCTGCCACTTCGCCGCCGCCATCGCGGCCGACTCGGTGACGCGGACGAACTCGATCGCGAGGTTGCGGTCCGGCTCCTCGGGGTTCACGTGGCTGCCTCTCGCTGGCGCGGGCGATGTCCACCGAGCCTAGCCTCCGCCCGCGCGGCGGCCCGGGGGAACGCCGGCCCCGGCGGCGCCGCTCAGTCGCCGGCGTAGGGTCCGCGGCCCAATGTGGGGTTGCCGGGACGGGTCAGGGTGAGCTGCAGGTCGTTCACCCACCGGGCACGGAACGCCGCCTCGCAGTAGGCGAGGTAGAACTCCCACAACCGCACGAAGGCGTCGTCGAACCCCAGGGCGCGGACCTCGTCGGCGTTGGCGAGGAACCGCCCCCGCCAGCGGCGCAGCGTCTCGGCGTAGTGCGGGGCGATGTTCTCGACGTCCTCGACCACCAGCTGTGAGCCGCGCCGCATCGCCCGGGTCATCGCCTCCAACGACGGCAGGTGCCCGCCCGGGAAGACGTGCCGCTGGATGAAGTCCGGACGGAGCCGGTAGTTGGTGTAGCGCTGCTCGGGGATCGTGATCACCTGCAGCGCCGCCAGGCCGTCGTCGGCCAGCAGGCGGTCGACGGCGGCGAAGAACGTCGGCAGGTAGCGGTGGCCGACGGCCTCGAGCATCTCGATCGAGACGATGCGGTCGTAGCTCCCGGCGACGTCGCGGTAGTCGATGACGACGATCTCGACGCGGTCGTCGAGGCCGCGACGACGCATCCGGTCCCGGGCGTAGTCGGCCTGTTCGGTCGAGAGCGTGACCCCGGTGACGCGGCAGCCGAGCTCACCGGCGGCGTACTCGGCGAAGCCTCCCCAGCCGCACCCGATCTCCAGGACGTGGTCGTCGGCCCCGATCCGGGCCCGCGAGGCCAGGCGCCGGTACTTCTCCCGCTGCGCCTCGGCCAGCGTCGCCTCGGGGCTCGGGAACACCGCCGAGGAGTACGTCATCGTCTCGTCGAGGAAGCGTTCGTACAGCGCGTTCGACAGGTCGTAGTGGGCGGCGATGTTCCGGGTCGCCTGGCCTCGCCGGTTGCCACGCACCGCGTGCAGGGCGCGGTCGCCGATCACCTGGGCGAACGCCCCGACGCTCACCGGTCGCAGGACGTCGCGGTTCGCGATGAGGACACGCAGCAGCGTCACCAGGTCCGGACACGACCACTGGCCGTCCACGTACGACTCACCGAGCCCGACCGAGGCGCCGTGCAGCAGCCGGGGGAAGAACTCCCAGTCGTGCACGGTGAGCTCGGCGTCGAGCTCGGCGTCGAGGGGGCCGAAGCGCCGGCTGCGCCCGTCGGGCAGGTGCAGCGTCACGGCACCCTCGGCGATCCGGGAGAACACCTCGCCGATCGTGGCAAGCGACCGACGCTGCGACGCCGTCGGCGCCGTGGCACCGGTGGGGTGCGGCCGGCTCACACCGTGATCCGGTCGTCGTCGGCGGCGACGTCGCGGAACCCGCTGTCGGGCGGCTGGGGTCGGCGGTGGAACGGGGTGCGGCGCCGCAGCAGCCGCAGCGCCTCGAGGTGGATGCGGGTGATCACCCGCCAGGTCAGCAGCGGGTGGGTGGCGTTCACCCACCACAGGCGCCGGGTGGTGAACGGGGTGATCCGACCGGTCTGGGTGGCGTCGAACACCACCCCGTCGGCGTCGTGCACCGCGACGTGCGCGGTGACCTGCGACTGGCCGAGCGCGAACGCGAAGCGGTACTCGAGGCCGTCGATGGGGAGGAACGGCGAGACGTGGAACACCTTCTGAGCCCGCGCGGTGGCCCGCCCGTCCCGCGGCTGGTCGAGGTCGTCGAGGAGGTAGGCGTGGGCGTCACCGAAGGTGTTGTGGACCTCGGCGACGACGAACGCCAGCCGGCCGTCAGCGTGGTGGCAGAACCACCACGTCACCGGGTCGAAGACGTAGCCCAGCACGCGGAGGCTGGTGAGGACGCGGATCGGCCCGTCGGGGAGGGTGAGGCCCCGGTCCCCGAGCCAGGCGGCGAGCTTGTCGCGCACCGGGGCGTCGGCGGCGCCGAGGTGGTCGGTGTCCCGGAAGCCGAACACCGCCGGTCGGTTCACCCCGAACCCGCCGACGCCGGCGTCGAGGTCGTCGAGCTCGGCGAGGTCGATGAGGGCGTGGTAGGTGCGCAACGTGAACGCGCGGCGGGTCGGCCGGTACCGCCGGTGGCGGACCGTGCCCACGACCAGGGACGACGACGCGGTCACCGTGGCCACCTCACGCCGAGGTCGGCGGCGGCCCGCACCGCCGACCACACCCCGTCCTCGTGGAACCCGTACCGCTGGTAGGCACCGGCGAAGAACGTCCGGGCGCCGTTCAACCCCCCGAGCCCGGGGTGGGTCGCGACGCTCTCGGGGGTGTAGGTCGGGTGGGTGTAGGTCATGCGCCGCAGCACCTTGGCCTGGTCGGGTTGCCGGGAGGGGTTGAGGGTCACCACGTACTCTCGCTCCTCGCGCAGGGATTGCAACCGGTTCATGTGGTAGCTCAGCCCGGCGCGTTCGGTGGGGCGCCGGCAGTCGTCGAGGTGGTAGTTCCACGACGCCCACGCCCGGCCCCGCCGGGGCAGCATCGTGGTGTCGGTGTGCAGCACCGCCTCGTTGGTCGAGTAGTCCCACGCGCCGAGGAGCTCCTTCTCGTCCGGTGACGGGTCGGCGAGCAGCGCCAGCGCCTCGTCGGCGTGGGTGGCGACGACGACGGCGTCGAACGTCGCCGTCGTGCCGTCGGTGAGCCGGACCTCGACGGCGTCGGGGTGCCGGTGCACCGCGACGACCCCGACCCCGCGGTGGATGCGGTCGGCGTAGGGCGCGGTCAACGGGGCGAGGTACGACGAGCTCCCGCCGCGCACCGCCCGCCAGGGGTGGTGGGTGGTGACCCCCAGCAGACCGTGGTTCGCGAAGAACCGCAGGAGCGTCACCATCGGGAACGCGTCCACCGCGCCGGTCCCGCTGGACCAGATCGCCGCCGCCATCGGACGCAGGTAGTGGTCGGCG
The DNA here is from genome assembly GCA_007125475.1 of Nitriliruptoraceae bacterium. Taxonomy (GTDB): domain Bacteria; phylum Actinomycetota; class Nitriliruptoria; order Nitriliruptorales; family Nitriliruptoraceae; genus SLDB01. Next base: position 5,039 of record SLDB01000357.1, read on the forward strand.
AAGCCGTGGCCGAAGCGGTGCTCGCGGAGGAACCCGCCGAGGGTGACCGGCCCGGAGGGCGGGTCGGCCAGCAGCCGACGGGCCAGCCGGTGGAAGCGCGGGATCTCGGCGAGCATCCGCAGGTGCGCCGGCGCCACCGCCCGGCGCGGGTCGGCGAACACCCCGGCGGCGTTCCCGGCGTACTCGAGGTCGCAGCGCTCGCACCGCAACGACCAGGACATGTCCGACGGCGAGGTGGCGACGCCGAGTTCGTCGAGGAGGCGGGTGAACAACGGGTAGGTGGCCTCGTTGTAGGTGATGAACCCGGTGTCGACCCCGACCGTCGATCCGTCCGGCCGCGGCACGTCCACGGTGTGGGTGTGGCCGCCGGTGCGGGGTTCGCGTTCGACGACGTGGACCTCGTGACGCCGGGCGAGGAGCCACGCGGCGGTGAGGCCCGATACCCCGCTGCCGATCACGACGATGCGCACCGCTGCCCTCCGAAGGTCCCGTCACCGGGCGCTCGCCCATCGACCGCCCACACCGACCCGCGGATACGGGTCGGCCCGGGGTTCGGCACCGGGGGGGCGTGCGGCTTGGTCCGCGGCGGCGAGTACCGTCACCGCCATGAGTCGCCGATCCCGTGAACGCCTCGCCGACCTTCTACGTCGCAACGACGCCGACCCGGCCGAGGCGGTGCTGCTGTGCGAGGCGGAGGCCCACCCGGGCCTCGACGTCGACGCGGTGCTACTCCGCGTCGATGCGCTGGCCGACACGGTGCGCACCCGCGGGGGCGATCCGCGCCCCGCCCCGGGCACGGCCGCCGGGACACTGGCCGCGGTGCTCGCCACCGACCACGACTTCCGCGGTGCCGATGCAACGAGGTACCACGCCCCCGAGAGCGCGCTGCTCACCGGTGTCCTGGACTCCCGCCGCGGGTTGCCGGTGACGTTGTCGGCGCTGTACGTCGCGGTGGCCCGCCGGCTGGGGGTTCCGGCGTTCCCGATCCACCTACCGGGCCACGTCGTCGTCGGCGTCGCCGATGCCCGCCGGCCGGTCGTCCTCGACCCGTTCCACGGCGGCGAGGTCCTCGACGAGGCGGGGCTGACCCGGCTCGTCGACCGCGTCAGCGGAGGTCAGGCCGCGTTCCACCGCGCGATGCTGCGACCGGTGCCCACCGTCGACCTGGTCCGCCGGCTGCTGCACAACCTCACCCGGGCCTACCACCTCGCCGAGCGCCCCTTCGACGCGGTGTGGACGGTCGAGCTGAAGCTGCTGCTGCCCAACCGCACCCCCGACGACCACCGCGTCCACGGCGACGTGCTGTGGCGGGCCGGTCGCTTCGACGCCGCGGCCCGTGCCTACGAGGCCTACCTCGCCGCGACCGACGCCTCCGCACCGCACCGCGAACAGGTCCGCCGCTCGGCGGTGCGGGCGCAGGCGCGGCTGAACTGAGCCTGAATCCGGGGCGAGGGGGGTGCTCGCGGGGGCCGTGACCACGATCGCTGAGGCGAGGACGGCAGCGACCCAGAACGCGGCGGTGAGGCCGACGTGGTCGGCGACGCCGCCGGCGAGGAGCGAGCCGGCGATCTGGCCTGCGGCGAGGACGAAGAACCCGGTCGCCACCGCGGCGGCGGGGGTCTGCGGGCGTTCGGCCACACTGCCGACGATCACCAGACCGGTGAGTGCCATGTAGCCGGCACCGAACAACCCCGCGGCCCCCAGCGCCGCTGGCACGGAGGTGGGACCGAGCGCCAACACCCCGAGCGAGACGGCCAGCAGCAGGCCCATCAGGCCGACCGCGGCTCGGAGCCCGATCGCCCGGGCCAGGGAGCCGGCCAGGGCGCCCAGGAGCCCGACCGCACCGACCGCCACCCACCCCAGGCGGCTGACGCCCGGTCCCAGCCCGGACGCGACCTCGAGGATCTCGCGTCCGAAGCTCCAGAACGCCGCGCTGCTGAGCCCCAGCAGCACCGCGGACGCCTGCAGACGCGCCGAGAGACGCACCGTCGGTGCCCGCGCCGGCGAGGTGGCGGTCCGTCGGTCGGCAGGCACCGCGAGCAGGAGCCCCACCACGACCAGCACGGCGCTGCCGGCGAACACCCACCAGGCGGCACGCCACGCCGTGGCCGCCGCGACCGCCACCGGGACGGCGACGATGAGGCCGAGCGACGTGCCGGCGTTGATCACACTCTGGGCCAACGGACGCGTCGACCGCGGCACCCGCCCCTCGACGAGCGCGGCCAGCGAGGGCGACGCCAGACCGGTGGATGCGCCGGCCAGGCCCGCGGCGGACGCGAGGATCACCGGACCGCTGGCCGACGCGATCCCGGCCATGCCCGCGGCCGCGACGATCCCGGCGCTCGCCGCGACCGTCCGCGCCTCGATCCTGCCCACCAGCGAACCCGCCACGAACAGGCCGCCGATGAAACCCGCGAACGAGGAGCCCACGACCGCGCCGACCGTGGTCGACGTCAGTCCCAGATCGGCGCGGATCTCCGGGACGAACAGGCCGAGGGAGAAGCGCGCGAGCCCGTAGGTCACCGCGATCAGCACGCTCCCGTTGGCGATGACGCGCAGCATCCACCGCTCCTCGACGGACGAAGTAACTAGACAGGTCGGTCTGTCTAGGTACCTGCTACGTTGGGAGGCGTCAAACCTTCAGGACCGGCCGATCGGGAGGACGCAGATGGCACGCCCCCGACGGCGCGACGACGTCCTGCGGACCGCCACCACCCGGTTCTACGAGCACGGCATCGCCGCGACCGGCGTCGACCGGCTGGCCGCCGACGCCGGGGTGGCCAAGATGACGCTGTACAACAACTTCGCGTCCAAGGACGACCTCGTCGTCGCCTACCTCGAACACCGTGACCGCGAGTTCTTCGAGCGCCTCGACGAACACGTCGCCGACCACCATGGCAACGCCCGGCGACGCGCGATGGCCGTGGTCGACGTCTACGAGCACTACGTCCGGCAGGACGGCTTCCGCGGGTGCGCGTTCATCAACGCCGCCGCCGAGCTCCCGCGCGACCACCCGGGCCGAGAGGTCGTGCGTCGCCACAAGGCCGCCGTGCGTGACCGCTGGACCGATCTGATCGCGGCGCTGGGCCACGACGAACCCCACCGCCTGGCCCACGAATGCTGCCTCCTCCTCGAAGGCGCCTTCGTGTACGCCGGCCTCGGCGTCGACGACGAACCGCTCGCCGGTGTCCGTGAGCTCATCCACCGGCGGCTCGCCACCACGACCGACCGGTAGCGATGTCGGCGGCGTGTGCCACCATGACCACCACGTAACCACCGGACGAGACGACAAGGAGTCGACCATGGCCTCCGCCGCGATGATCACCACCATCGACGCCAGCCCCGCTGATGCCGAGGCACGTGTCCGCGAAGCCCTCGCCGAGGAGGGGTTCGGGATCCTCAGCGAGATCGACGTCGAGGCGACGCTGCGCGCCAAGCTCGGCGAGGAGGTCGGCGCCTACAAGATCCTCGGCGCCTGCAGCCCGCCGCTCGCCAGCCGGGCACTCGCCGCCGACCCCGACGTCGGGGTGCTGCTGCCGTGCAACGTGGTGCTGCGCGCCAACGCCGACGGCGGCGGCACCGACGTCCTCGTCGCCGACCCCGACACCCTCGTCGAGCTCCTCGGTGACGCCCTCACCGACGTCGCCGCCGACGCGCGCACCCGGCTGAAGGCCGCCCTGGAGCGCCTCGAAGGGGCTGCCTGACCCCGGCGACCGGGGCCGTCACCGCCCGAAGCGCCGGCTGCGTGCCTGGTAGTCCCGCAACGCCCGCAGGAAGTCGATCCGCCGGAACTCCGGCCAGTAGGTGTCACAGAAGTAGAACTCGCTGTGGGCGGACTGCCACAGCAGGAACCCGCTGAGCCGGACCTCACCGGAGGTGCGGATGATCAGGTCCGGGTCCGGCAGGCCGGTGGTGTAGAGGTGGTCGCCGATGTCCTGCGGCTCGAGCTCCTCGGCGACCTCGGCCAGCGTGAAGCCCTGCGCCGCCCGGTCGGCCAGCAGGCTGCGCAACGCGTCGGTGATCTCCTGACGACCCCCGTACCCGACGGCGACCTGCACCCGGAGCCGGTCGTGGCCGGCGGTGGCCTCCTCGGCCTCTTTCAGACAGCGGCGCGTGGAGTCCGGTAGCAGGTCGAGGGCCCCGACGGCGGTGAGCCGCCAGCCGCGTTGTCCGGCCTGCTCACCGACGCCGATGCGGTGGATCGTGTCCTCGATGATCGAGATCAACCGGGCGATCTCGGTGTCGTCGCGGGAGAGGTTCTCGGTCGACAGCAGCCACAACGTCACGTAGGGGATCCCGAGCTCCTGGCACCACACCAGGAACGGCTCGATCCGCTTCGCCCCGGCGGCGTGACCGACCGAGGCCTCGCCGATCCCCCGTTCGGCGGCGTAGCGGCGGTTGCCGTCGAGGATCACCCCGACGTGGCCGGGCAGCGGTCCACCCGCCAGCTCCCGCAGCAGCCGGCGTTCGTAGAGGCGGTACAGCATCGAGCGCATGGTCGTGGATCCTACTGCGGCCGGCGCCAAGGGCACCGGGGTGACCGACACCTCCGGGATCGGACGTGGCCGACAGCGGTGTGGTAGGCTCCCCCTCAACGCGACGCCCGGGCCACCTTCGGTTCGGGCGTTGGTAGTTCTCCGGCAGACCCGCCGATCAGGACCACCACGGGTCGGCGCGGGCCCGGACCGACGAGGTCCCACGCCCCCGTCCACCTCGACGCACCCGAGTGGAGCGATGTATGGCCGAGACCTGGCTGAGCCAAGAGGCGTACGACCGACTCAACGACGAGCTGGACACGCTGAAGACCGAGGGACGCGAACGCATCTCCGCGGAGATCGAGGTCGCCCGTGCCCACGGTGACCTGCGCGAGAACGCCGAGTATCACGCGGCCAAGGACGAGCAGGGCAAGATGGAGGCCCGGATCCGGCAGCTCGAGGAGCTGCTGCGCGACGCCAAGATCGGCGAGCCGAAGGACACCGACACCGCCCGGCCCGGGCTCGTCGTCGACCTGGAGGTCGACGGCGACCCGGAGGTGTTCCTCCTCGGCAGCCGCGAGGACCAGCACGACGAGCTGGA
>SLDB01000127.1 GCA_007125475.1 Nitriliruptoraceae bacterium
CCGGACTCGACACCGCGATCGGGCGGCTCGCCCACGCCGACGAGGTCCGCACCGCCGCCGCGCAGGCCGCCGAAGCCCTCGGCAGCGACGGCGCCGGCGAGCCCGTCGGGGTCGCCGTCGACGCGCTCCGCCGACTCGACGTCGACGACGCCGAGCTCGACGGGTTGCGGGGCCGCCTCGAGGCGGTGGTGGCCGAGCTCACCGAGCTCGCCCTCGACGTGCGGGCCTACGGCGAGCAGGTCGAGGCCGACCCGGCCCGGCTCGCGGCGCTGCAGGAACGCAAGCAGCTGGTCTCGTCGTTGACACGCAAGTACGGGGCGACCCTCGAGGAGGTCCTCGCCTACGCCGACGAGGCCCGCGAACGCCTCGGTCAGCTCGAGGGGGAGGAGGCCGACGCCGACTCCCTCGAGGCACAGCTGGCACGGACACGTGACGCCGTCGAGGCCGCCGCCGTCGACGTGCACCGGGGCCGTGTGGCCGCCGCCGAGCACCTCGCCGGCGTCGTCGACCGCCACCTGGCGGAGCTGGGGATGCCCCACGCGCGCACCCGCATCGAGGTCACCGCCCGTGAGCCCGCCGCCGACGGCGCCGACGACGTCACCTTCCTCCTCGCCCCGAACCCCGGAGAGCCCCCCCGACCGGTCGCCGACGCGGTCTCGGGCGGCGAGCGGTCACGGACCTCGCTCGCGATCGAGGTCGCCCTCGCCGACGTGGACGACGCCCGGATCCTGGTCTTCGACGAGGTCGACGCCGGGATCGGCGGGTCCACCGCGATGGCCGTCGGCGAGAAGCTCGCCCGCCTCGCCGCCGGGGACGCCTCAGGGCCGCGGCAGGTGCTGTGCGTCACCCACCTCGCCCAGCTCGCCGCGTTCGCCGACGTCCACCACGTCGTGGAGAAGGGCCTGGCCGACGGCCGGACGGTGACCACCACCCGGCGTGTCACCGCCGACGAACGGGTCGCCGAACTGTCGCGGATGCTCGGTGGCGACGTCGGCGACGCCGGGCGTGAGCACGCCCGCGAGCTCATCGCCGACGCGGACGCTCGGCGCGCCGGGTGACCGGAGACGTTGGCCGGCCGCCGGTGGTGCCGCTACGGTCGACCGGGCCGCGCGTGGCGGTCCTGTGGTGAAGGGACAGGCGGTGACCGACGCACGCGACGTGAAGCACATCTTCGTCACGGGGGGTGTCTCGTCGGCCCTCGGCAAGGGGATCACCGCCTCGTCGCTGGGCCGGCTGCTGAAGGCCCGCGGCCTGCGGGTCACGCTGCAGAAGCTCGACCCGTACATCAACGTCGACCCCGGCACGATGAACCCGTTCGAGCACGGTGAGGTGTTCGTCACCGACGACGGCGGGGAGACCGACCTCGACCTCGGCCACTACGAACGCTTCATCGACGAGAGCCTGCACCGCGGCTCGAGCGTCTCCTCCGGCCAGGTGTGGCTCTCGGTGATCACCAAGGAGCGCCGCGGCGACTACCTCGGCAAGACCGTCCAGGTCATCCCCCACATCACCGACGAGATCCGCGACCGCATCCACGGCGTCGCCGACGACGTCGACGTGGTGATCACCGAGGTCGGCGGGACCGTCGGCGACATCGAGGGCCTGCCATTCCTGGAGGCGATCCGCCAGTTCCGCTACGACGTCGGGCGCGAGAACATCCTGTACGTGCACTGCGCCCTGGTGCCGTACATCGGCGCCGCCGGGGAGTTGAAGACCAAGCCCGCCCAGCACTCGGTGCGTGAGCTGCGCTCGATCGGGATCCAGCCCGACGTGCTGGTGCTGCGCAGCGATCGGCCGCTGGACGGCGAACTGCGCCGCAAGGTCGCGATGCAGTGCGACGTCGACCTCGACGCCGTCATCGCCGCCGTCGACTCGCCGTCGCTGTACCAGGTCCCGCTCGCGATGCACGACGAGGGCCTCGACGCCGTCGCCGTGCGCCGCCTCGACCTCCCCGAGACCGCCCCGGACCTCACCGAGTGGCGGCGGCTGGTCGCGAAGGTCCACGCCGCCCGGGAACCCGTCACCGTCGCGATCGTGGGCAAGTACGTCGAGCTCCCCGACGCCTACCTCTCGGTCGTCGAGGCCCTGCGCCACGGCGGGGTGGCCAACGGCGCCGACGTGCAGCTGCGCTGGGTCGCCTCCGACGACCTCACCGCCCCCAACGACGAGGACGCCGAGGCCGAGGAACCCGTCGCCCGGTTGCTGGCCGGTGTGGACGCGGTGCTGGTCCCCGGTGGGTTCGGCACCCGCGGAGTGGAGGGCAAGATCGCCGCGATCCGGTGGGCACGGGTGCACCAGGTGCCATTCCTGGGGTTGTGCCTGGGGTTGCAGGCGGCGGTGATCGAGTACGCCCGCAACGTCGTCGGGCTCACCGGGGCGCACTCCTCCGAGTTCGCCCCGAGCGCCCCGCACCCGGTGATCGACCTGATGCCCGATCAGCGCGGGGTCACCGACAAGGGCGGCACGATGCGGCTGGGGTCCTACCCGGCCCGGCTCGTGGTCGGCTCCCGGGTGCACGACGCCTACGGCACCGACGTCGTCGACGAACGCCACCGTCACCGCTACGAGGTGAACAACGCCTACCGCGCACGGTTGCAGGAGGC
>SLDB01000069.1 GCA_007125475.1 Nitriliruptoraceae bacterium
CGGGGCCGCTCGTCGTGTCCGGTCGGTGTGTCCGGTCAGCCGCCGACGCCCTCGTCGACCAGGAGCTCGGCGAGCTGGACGGTGTTCAGGGCCGCACCCTTGAGCAGGTTGTCCCCGACGACCCAGACATTGAGGCTGTTCGGGTCGCCCAGGTCCTCACGGATCCGGCCGACGAACACCTCGTCGCGACCCGCCGAGGCCAGCGGGGTCGGGTAGGCCAGCGCCTCGCCGTCGGTCCCGGTGCCGTCCTCGACGACGAGCCCGGGCGCACCTTCGAGGGCGTCGAGCGCCGCCTGGCGGGTGACGGGGCCGTTGAAGCTCAGCCGGGCGGCGATCCCGTGCCCGACGGCGACCGGCACCCGCACGCACGTCGGGGAGACGCGCAGCTGCGGGGCGTCGAGGATCTTGCGCGACTCGTTGACGAGCTTGTACTCCTCGTCGGTGTAGCGCGCGTCGGTGAACGACCCGCAGTGCGCCAGGACGTTGAACGCCAGCGCCTTGGAGAAGGCGTCACCCTCGACGGAGGCCTCCAGAGCCGCACCGTCGAGGCGGAGGCGGTCCTCGGCGTCGACGAACTTCCGGGTCTGCTCGATCAGCTCGGTGATCCCGGCCTGACCGGCCCCACCGGCGGCCTGGTAGCTGGTGGCCACCGCCTCGGTGAGCCCGAACGCGTCGTGCAGGGGCTTGACGGCCACCATCAGCACCATCGTGGTGCAGTTGGGGTTCGCCACGATCCCCTTCGGGCGGCGGGTGATCGCGGCCGGGTTGACCTCGCTGACCACCAGTGGGACGTCGTCGTCCATCCGGAACGCCGAGGAGTTGTCCACGACCACGGCCCCCCGGGCGGCGGCCACCGGCGCCCACTCGCGCGACCTGCCACCACCGGCCGAGAACAGGGCGATGTCGACGTCGTCGAACGCCTCCGCGCTCACCGCCTGCACCTCGACCTCGCCGTCACGCCACGGCAGGCGCTTCCCCGCCGAGCGTTCCGAGGCGAGGAACACCGGCTCCCCCTCGAGGGGGAAACCACGGAGCTCCAGCTGTCGGCGCATCTCCTGACCGACGGCGCCGGTGGCACCGACGATCGCGATCCGGGCACCCATCAGTGACTCCTTCCCTCATCGGCGTCGTCGCCGAGGCCGAACACCGCGTGCACGGCCTGCACGGCGGTCTCCACGTCGTCCTTCGCGACGACCACCGACACCCGGATCGTCGAGGTGGAGATCATCTCGATGTTGACGTCGGCGGCGGACAGCGCCGAGAACATCTTCGCGGCGATCCCGGGGTTGGTCTTCATGCCGGCCCCGACGAGCGAGACCTTCGCGACGTCGGGGTCGACCAGCACCCCGGCGCCGTCGACGTCGTCGAGGAGGGGCTCCAGGATCGCCTGCGCCTTGGCGGTGTCGCCCCGGGGCAGGGTGAACGAGATGTCGGTGCGTCCGTCGGCGGAGACGTTCTGCACGATCATGTCCACGTTCACGTTCGCGTCCGCGAGTTCGGTGAACACGCGGGCGGCGACGCCGGGACGGTCCGGCAGACCCAGGATCGTCAGCTTCGCCTCCGACGTGTCGTGGGCGACACCGGAGATGATCGCGTCCTCCACCTTGTCCTCCTCGGGACCGACCCATGTGCCGGTCGTGTAGCTGAACGACGAACGCACGTGGATGCGTACGCCATGGTTCCGCCCGAACTCGACCGAGCGGACCTGCAGCACCTTGGCGCCCTGCGCCGCGAGCTCGAGCATCTCCTCGTAGCTGACGACGTCGAGCTTCCGCGCGGTCGGGACGATCCGCGGATCAGCGGTGAAGACGCCGTCGACGTCGGTGTAGATCTCGCAGACGTCGGCGTCGAGTGCAGCGGCGAGCGCGACCGCGGTGGTGTCCGAACCACCCCGGCCGAGCGTGGTGATGTCCTTGGTGTCCTGGCTGACGCCCTGGAACCCGGCGACGATCACGACGTAGCCGCCGTCGAGGGCTTCCTGCACCCGACCCGGCGTGATGTCGACGATCCTGGCCTTGCCGTGGACCGCGTCGGTGATGATCCCCGCCTGGGAGCCGGTGAACGACTTCGCCTGCACCCCGCGCTCGTGCAGCGCCATCGCCAGCAACGCCATCGAGATCCGCTCCCCGGAGGTGAGCAGGATGTCGAGCTCACGCTGCGGGGGTTGTTCGCCGCCGATGTCGGCGGCCATCGAGACCAGGTCGTCGGTGGTCTTCCCCATCGCGGAGACGACGACGACGGTCTGGTTCCCGTCCCGGTGCGTGCGGGAGACCCGGTCGGCGACCCGCTTCATGCGGTCGACGTCTCCGACGGAGGTGCCGCCGTACTTCTGGACCACGATGGCCACGATGCTGTCCCGACTACTCGATTCGATGCGATTCGGTGCGCTGCCTGGGCTCGGACCCGGCGCCGCGCACGCGACTCCGCGGCCGGACCTCGGGCGGTGTCGGACCCGGTCGTCCGGGGGCCCGACGGCGAGACGGGGCGGCGCGCGTACGACGGTTCGGCGCTCGGGTGCGGGGGACATGGTAGGCCGACTGCGCGCCGACCGTCAGCCTCCGAGCTCGCGCCGCCCGACGAACGCACGGCCGAG
>SLDB01000028.1 GCA_007125475.1 Nitriliruptoraceae bacterium
GACACGGACCCCGTCGAGGGGTGTCCCGCCCGGCGATCCTCCGCCCGGCGATCCTCCGTCCGGGCGATCCCTGTCGGCTACTTCAGACATGCTCATCCTCCGACCACGTGTCACGGACGGCCTCGTCGAAGGCCTCCCGGGCGGCACCGACGGGGACGTCCGCACCGTCGACGATCTCCCCCAGGTGCCTCAGCGCCGACGTGGGTGGTACCGGCGCTCCGCGAAGCGACGCCAGGTAGCTGGTGGCGACCAACAGCGTGCGATGCTTCCCGGTGTCGGCGGCCTCGGCGGCCGCCTGTTCGACCAGCAGGGTCGCCATCAGGGTGCCGCTCACCGCCCGCGCCCACGCCGCGACACCGACCTGCTGCTCCTCAACGGGCCCGGCGAGGTGCGCGCGGGCCCGGTCGTGGTGGCGCTGCCAGCGGTCCTCGAGGACGTCGACGACCTCGCCGACGACGGCGCGATCGAGGGATGCCAGCCGGGCGCGGTACACCTCGACGAGGTGGTCGTGCGCCGCGTCGCGCCGCAGGCACCGCAGCACGTCCAGGGCGATCACGTTCGACGACCCCTCCCAGATCGAGCCGAGGTAGCTGTCTCGTACCAGCCGCGGATCGACGAAATCCTCGATGTAGCCGTTGCCGCCACGGACCTCCATCGCCTCGCCGGTGACGTGCCGTGCGTGCTTGCACAGGGTGTACTTCGCGAGCGGCGTGAGCACCCGGATCAGCCGCGCGGCGGCGTCGTCGCCGGCGTCGGCGTCGTCGAGTCGCGCCGCGCACTCCAGTACCAGGCCCAGCGCCGCCTCGGTGTCGACGACCAGCGGCAGCAGGGTCGCCCGCATCAACGGCTGATCGAACAGCACGACGTCGAAGACCTGGCGACGCCGGGCGTGCTCGGTGGCTTCGTTCACGGCCCGCCGCATCAACGCCGCGGCCCTCATCGCGTTCGACAACCGCGAGACGTTCACCATCTCCGCCATCTGTCGGAACCCGCGGGTGAGGTCACCGACGGGGCGCGCGTACGCCCCGTCGAGGGTGACCTCACCGGTCGCCATCGAGCGGGTACCGAGCTTCGTCTTCAGCCGGTCGATCCGGTAGGTGTTGCGGGTCCCGTCCGGGCGGATCCGTGGCACCAGGAACATCCCCAGGCCACGGGTCCCCTCCCCCTGACCGGGGACGCGGGCGAGGGTGAGCACCAGGTCGGCCGAGACGTTCGAGGCGAACCACTTCCTCCCGGTGAGCTCCCAGTGGCCGCCACGGTCAACGGCCTCGGTGGCCGTGCGCCCGACATCGGTCCCACCCTGCCGTTCGGTCATGAACATCGCCCCGGTGGCGAGTCCGTCCATCTCGGTGGCGGTCAGGGCGGCGATCTCGTCGGCGAAGCCGTCCGGGTCGTAGCGCCGCAGCACCCGTGCCGCGGAGTCCGTCATCGACAACGGGCACGCCACCCCGAACTCCGCCTGCACGTACACGTACGACAGTGCGTACTTCACCACGTGGGGCACCGGCGTCGGCCACCCGAGAACCCCCGGTCGGTGCGACATCGCGGCGAGCCCGAAGCGTGCGAACGCGACCTCGGCCAGGCGGTGGTAGGCCGGGTGGAACTCGACCTCGTCGATCCGCTCCCCTTCCGGGGAGTAGCGACGCAGCTGAGGTGGGTTGGCGTCGGCGGTCGCCGCCAGCGCGTCGAGTTCGCCGGCGGCCAGACGGCCGAGTTCCTCGAGCGGCGGGGTCAGGCGCGCACGGTCGTCGGCGCCCAGCAACCGGTCCAACAACGGTCCGAGCGCTGGATCCGCGTCGACGAAGCTCTCCATCCGACCCCTCCCACGGCCTCGTTCGACCGTAGTCCAGGCGGGGGCCGGGCCGCAGCCGACCCCGCCACACCGCCCGACGCTACGGTACGGCCGATCGCACCCATGCCTCTCCTCCGAGCAGCAGGCCGCTTGTGCTCCGTCGCCGCCTCACCGCCTACAACACCGCGACCGCGTCCGAGAACCGGATCCACGACGACGCCACCGCCCAACGGTTCGGGTTCACCGGGGGCCTGGTCCCCGGGGTGTGTCTGCACGCCTACCTCGCCTGGGGGCCGGCGGCGGCATGGGGGATGGAGTGGCTCACCCACGGCAGCCTCAGCACGCGGTACCGGGCCCCCACCTACGACGGCTCCGAGGTGACGACCGAGTTCGACGAGGCGGACGGTGCCTGCCGCCTCCGATCGGCTGACGGCACCGTCCTCGCCGACGGTGTCGCGGCCCTGCCGGACTCGGCACCGCCACCGCCCGACCCCGACGACTACCCGGTGCGACCCCTCCCCTCCCCGCGTCCGACGGCGTCCCCCGAGTACCTCACTCCCGGTCGTGCGCTGGGGAGCCTGGACCTGAGCTTCCCCGACGACGTCGCCGTCACCTACCTCGACGACGTCCGCGAGGTCCTGGACGTCTACCGCGACGAAGCCATCGCGCACCCGGGTTGGGTGCTGCGACTGGCCAACACCCTGCTGAAGTCGAACCTCGAGCTCGGCCCGTGGATCCACGCCTCGAGCCGGGTCCAGCACCACGACGTGGTCCGCTCCGGGGCCGCCGTCGACGTCCGGGCCCGGGTCGACGCCGAGTACGAACGTTCCGGGCACCGGTTCGTCGACCTCGACGTCGCCGTGTGGGCCGACGGCGCGCCAGTCGCCACGATCCTGCACACCGCGATCTACCTCCCCCGGCAGGTCCGCGAAGCAGCGGCGGCCAGCGACACGCCCACCACCAGCCGGGCGACCACTGGCGGGGCGACCACTGTGGAGGCGCCCACTCGCGACGCGACCACCGGCGACGTTGAACCCAGCGGAGGCTTTGGACCCAGCGGAGGCTGAGGCAGCCACCGCCGCCGCGGTGACGCCACGCCGCTCAGAGACACCAACGCCGAGGAGGGTCCATGGGGTTGCTCGGGCGCAGCCTCACGTGGGTGCGCCGGTACCTCGTCGCGTGCGTCGAGATCGACACCCGCATCCTGGCGGTGTTCCGGATCCTCGTCGGCGTGCTGATCATCGGCGACCTGCTGTCGCGCGCCCGGGGGTTCGCCACCTACTACACCGAGGCGGGGGTGGTTCCGAACTCGCTGGCGCAGCACCACACCGTCGACCACGCGTTCTCGGTGTACTTCTTCACCAGCAGCCCCACGATCACCGCCGCGCTGTTCGTCGTCTCCGGGATCGTGGCGGTGCAGCTCATCCTCGGCTACCGCACGACGTTCGCCACGATCGTCTCGTTCCTCCTCGTCGTCTCCCTCGACCACCGCAACATCCTGCTCACCAGCTACGCCGACACCCTGTTCCGGTTCCTCGTGTTCTGGGCGATGTTCCTCCCTCTGGGGGAACGCTGGTCGGTCGACGCCCGTCAACGCTCGCGCACCCCCCGACGGCGGGTGGCGAACCTCGCCACCGCTGCGATCCTGACCCAGATGGTCTACATGTACGTCGTGAACTGGCACCACAAGCAGCAGAACGAGCTGTGGACCTCCGGTGAAGCCACCGTCCTCATCTTCGGCCTCGACGACATGACGATCCTGTTGGCCGAAGCGATGCGTTCCTTCCCCGAGCTGCTCCGCCTCGGAGGCCTGGCCTGGTACTTCCTGCTGCTGGCTTCACCACTACTGCTGGTGACCTACGGACGGGCCCGCATCCCGCTGCTGTCCCTGCTGATGATCGGCCACGTCGCGTTCGCCGCCACGGTCCGGATCGGGGCGTTCCCGTACGTGGCGATCGCCGGGGTGCTGCTGTTCGTCCAGCCCCGCGTCGTCGACGACGCCGTCCGGTTGCTGCGGCGCTTCGGGGTCGGACGACTCGCACCACAGCGGTCACCGGCGGCACGGGCCGCAGCGTGGCTCCCGCCACCGCGCCTGGACGCACCGGAGACCCCACCCACCGCGGTCCGCGTCGCCCACCAACTCGTCGTCACCTCGGCGATCGTGGTGGTCCTGGTGATCCCAGGGCTGGGCATCCTCCACGACGCCGGCCACCTGGGTTCGGACCCCGACCCCGACGACCTCGTGTCCGACACCACCGCGATCCTGGGTATCCGACAGCCGCCCTGGAGCGTGTTCGCCCCGAACCCGCGGCGTACCGACCGGTACTACGTGTTCCCGGCACTCACCGCTGACGGGGAACGGTGGGACGTCTACTACGACCGTCCACTGACGTTCGAGCGACCCGACGAGCCGCTCCACCGACAGTACGACCACTACCGGGAACGCTTCTACATGAACAGCGTGCGCCGTGCCGGGATGGATGGCCGCGCCAGCACCGTCCTCGCCGAGCACCTGTGCGACACCTGGGGTGCCGACCGCGGGGTCGAGCTGACCCACGTGAACCTGTACGTCGTCAACGAGACGGTGACGCGGGAGTCGATCGACGACTTCCAGGGTCGGGAGGTCGAGACCGAGGTGATCCACCGCCACGGGTGCGGGGACAACGAACCGATGGAGATCGCCGTGCCGTACGACGACGCCACCGACGCCACCGACGGCGCCGTGGACGACCCTTCGGGAGACGCCGTGGGCGACACGGTGATCAGCCCCGCGGGAGGCACCGACGACGACGCCGTCGTCGGCGCACGCGAGACGCCGGCGACGGCGGGCGTGTCGGGGGCGGCCTGGGCGATCGGGCCGGTGAAGTCGGTGCCAGAGACCCGCTGACCTGTCGGGGGCTGCCCCACGGGAGCGGCCTGACGGGGGCTGCCCCACGGGAGCGGCCTGACGGGGGCTGCCCCACGGGAGCGGCCTCACGGTCGGACGTTGGCACGCACCCCGGCCCACATCGGAGGTCGCTGGATTCGGAGGGGATTCCAAGCCGCCGTGGAGCCCGCCGTGAGCGACGGCCTGCACCCTCGCCTCCAAGAACCGATAGGCGGAACCGACCGATGGGCGGACCTGTCTGAGCGGACCGACCGCTCGAAGGTGGTCCCGCCGATCGGCGGTACGGCGGCACGTCGACACGCCTGGCCGACACGCCTAGCCGACCGACGCCACGGTTCCCGGGAGTCTTCCCCGCTCCCGGGAACCGCGCCGACGAGCACGGAGGCAGCGCCGATGCGACTCCACGACGACCACGACGACCACGTTCCCCCACCACCGCCACACGAGGCCGGTCTGCCATCACGGGACACCCCGGCGTCGGGCGATGACCAACCCCCGCTGGTCGACCGCCGACCACGCGAGGACGGCCGGGCGTCGCCTCACCCCGCCGAACCTCGCCAGCCGGAGGAACGGCACCGGGGACGCGTGTTCGCCACAGCGCTGGTCGCCGCGGTCCTCGCCTCCGGCCTCACGCTCGGTATCAGCGAGTTCCTCGACAGCAGCACCGCTGATGGTGCTGGGGGGACTCTCCCCGACGGCGGAGCCGACGTCTCGGAACCGGGAACGGAAGGGCGGGAAGCCCTCCCCGATGGGGGGGCTGACGGGCCCGACGGCGCCGACGCCGAGACCACACCCATCACCTCCACCGTCGAGGTGGCGGAAGCCGTGGCACCGAGCGTCGCTGATGTGCAGGTGACCGTCTCCGGGCCGGGCGGTAGCACGGGTGTCGGCGAGGGCTCGGCGGTCGTGTTCGACGCCGACGGCCATCTGATCACCAACGACCACGTCGTCGCCGGCGCCGAATCGGTCCGCGTCCGCCTCGCCGACGGTTCGTCCCACCACGCCGAGGTCGTGGGCACCGACGAACGCAGCGACCTCGCCGTCCTGCGCATCGACAGCGAGGACCTGCCCACCCCCGCCTGGCGTGACGAGCTTCCCCGCGTGGGAGAGGAAGCGGTCGCGATCGGTTCACCGTTCGGCCTCGAAGGGACGGTCACCTCGGGGATCGTCAGCGCGCTGGACCGCACCATGCCCACCGGGGAGGTCACGCTCACCGGGTTGATCCAGACCGATGCCGCGATCAACCCGGGCAACTCGGGCGGTCCGCTCGTCGACGCATCCGGACGCGTGATCGGGATCAACACCGCGATCTACAGCCGGTCCGGAGCGAACGACGGCGTCGGGTTCGCCGTGCCCTCCACGACCGCGGTACGCGTGGCGGAGACGTTGATCTCCGAGGGAGAAGTGGTCTGGCCCCACCTCGGGGTCGCTGGCGGCGACGTCGACGTCCGTGTCGCCGAGGCGTACGACCTCCCGGCCGACGAGGGGGCCCTCATCGCCGACGTCCTCGATGACGGGCCCGCGGCCGCAGCCGGGATCGAGGAGGAGGACATCGTGGTCGGCTTCGATGGCGAGTCGATCACCTCGATGGCCGAGCTCGCCGCCGCCGTCACACAGCGGCAGGTGGGTGACGTCGTCACCGTCGAGGTGATCCGTGGGGGTGACGAGATCGAGCTAGAAGCCGAACTCGCACCGGCGCCGTAGCCTGCCCAGGAGTGGTCAACCCCCGGGCTCGGGCCCGTCTGCGCGAGGTATGACGCTCGTGGCCACGGCAGCAGCTGCGACCGCGCGGCGGTGACCGCGGTGGCACCGGTAACAGCAGCGGCGCGGCGGTGACCGCGATGGCACCGGCAACAGCAGCGGCGCGGCGGTGACCGCGGTGGCACCGGCAGCGGCGCGACACGGCGGTGACCGCGGTGGCACCGGCGGTAGCGCGGATAGTGGTCCGGGGGGCGACCGGGTCGACACGCCGGTCATTCCGATGAGGAAGGGGTACCCGATGTCGCTGAGGACGCGGCTCGTCCTCTCCCTCGTGACGCTGATGGCCCTGGGGTTGGCGATCTACGGCGTCGCGACATACCAGGCCTTCGCCAACGCCGAACTCGGCCGCCTCGACGACGAGCTGCGAGCCTCCGTCGACCTCGTCTCCAACGAGATGGCCCGTTCGCTGGGCGGGCCGGCGGTGGCGCCGCCGCCCCCTCACGACGCGGTCGTCGTGGCTCCCGGGACCTATGCGGAGCTGCGTTCCCCCCGCGACACGGTGATCGCGACGCTGCAGGTCGCCCGGAGCGAGACCCGCCCCGATCTCGACGACGTCGCCAGCGACGACGTCGACGGCATCGTGACCGTCGGCTCTGCCGAGGGAGACGAACGCTGGCGCGTCCTGGCGCATCCACAGGGCGACGGCACCCTCCTCGTAGCCGTACCGATGACCGGGGTGGAGCGGTCCCTGTCCCGGCTCCTGACGATCGAGGTCGTCACTGGGGCGGCCCTCCTGGCACTCCTCGCCGCCGGAGCGGGCCTCGTGCTGCGCCGCCAGCTCCGCCCCCTCGAACGGATCGCCGACACCGCAGGATCGATCACCGCCGGTGAGCTGCACCGACGGGTGCCCGACGACCGAGCGTCATCGACGGAGATCGCCCGCCTCGCCGCCGCGATCAACGGGATGCTGGACGAACTCGAAGGGTCGTTCCGAGACCGGGAGGCGTCCGAGGCACGTTTGCGCCGATTCCTGGCCGATGCCTCGCACGAACTGCGCACCCCGCTCACCTCGATCCGGGGTTTCGCGGAGGTGTTCCGACTCGATCCCGACCAGCGCCAGGTCGACCTCGACGTCGTGATGCGCCGGATCGAGGAGGAATCCGACCGGATGCGCGCCCTGGTCGAGGACCTGTTGCTGTTGGCCCGGCTCGACGAAGCCCGACGCCCGGCCACGGAGGACGTTGACCTGGCCGTCCTCGCCGCTGACGCCTGCAGCGACGTCGTCGCCGCCGACCCAACGGCCCCGGTGCACCTCGACGCACCGGAACCGCTGTTCGTGCACGGTGACTCCGCACACCTCCGGCAGGCTCTGGCCAACCTCGTCGACAACGCCGTTCGACACTCCCCGCAGGGCACCCGCATCGAGGTCACCGCCCGCCCCGATGACCAAGGGCGTCCGACCCTCACCGTCCGCGACCACGGTGACGGGCTCGACGACGATGCCCTGGCCCATGCCTTCGACCGCTTCTGGCGAGCCGATCCGGCCCGCTCCGGCAATGGTGCCGGGCTCGGCCTGTCGATCGTCGCGGCCATCGCCGCAGAACACGGCGGCGAGGTCTCGGTCGACAACCACCCGACGGGCGGTGCCGTGTTCCGACTCCACCTCCCGGCACCCACGCCCTATCCGCCGCCACCTGAGGTACCCGAGCCACACCAACCCTCCGAACCGCACCAACCCTCCGAGCCGCACCAACCATCCGAGCCGCGGACGCCCTCTCCCGGCGAACCAGTTGGGTCGCCGAACCCGGAGGAGACATCGACGAGCGGGGGCGGCGGAACTCCGGCACCGTGAGCGGATCCGACGCCCCGGAGTCGTCGATCGGCGAGCCGGATACCAACCCCACCGAGGCTGCCGTGGCCGATGCTGCGCCGACCGTGCTCGCCGTCGACGACGAGCAGCACATCCGTGAGCTCCTACGGATCGGGCTGTCGTTGGAGGGCTACCGCGTCCTCGAGGCCGCCTCCGGACGCGAGGCCCTGGACCTCATCGAAGACCAGCGCCCGGCACTGATCGTGTTGGACGTGATGCTCCCCGACCTCGATGGGTTCGAGGTGGCACGCCGGTTGCGCGCATCCGGCGGCGCCCACCGCGACACCCCGGTGATCTTCCTGACCGCGAAGGACACCACCGACGACAAGGTCACCGGCCTGCGCCTGGGCAGCGACGACTACGTCACCAAGCCCTTCTCCATCGAAGAGCTCGTCGAACGCGTCCGGGCGGTGCTCCGTCGCAGCGGCCACGACGGACCTGATGCGACCCGGCTCCAGTTCGCCGACCTCGTCCTCGACACCGAGACCCGCGATGTGTGGCGTGGAGCGCGGCGCATCGACCTCACCCCGACCGAGTTCCGGCTGCTGCAGCACCTCCTCGTCAACGCCCGACGGGTACTGCCCCGCCAGGAGCTCCTCGACGCCGTCTGGGACTACGACTTCACCTCGAACGCCAGCGTCCTGGAGACGTACATCAGCTACCTGCGGGCGAAGGTCGACGCCGATGACCCGCCGTTGATCCACACGATCCGAGGTGTCGGCTACACACTCCGCGAACCGCGGTGACCCCCATGGCACCGCTGGCAACGCGATCCGGTGAACGGTGAACACGTCCCGCACCTCCACGACCAACCGTGCCCCTCACGACGTCCCGACCCCCGGCGACGTCCCGACCCCCCGGCGACCTCCCGACCCCGGCGGCGTCCCGCCCCCCGGCGACGCCCCGACGCCCGACGACGCCCCGACCCCCGGCGACATCCCGACCCCGGCGGCGTCCCAGATCCGAACGACACCGGGTCCTCGGGTCGTAGGGTCCCCCGGAGGCAGCTGCCGCTAGCTGCTCACGTGTGCCACAACGGCGTCCCACCGCACCAACGATCAAGGACCACCGATGGAGATCAACGCAAGCCTCGCACTCGTCGCCGGAGGTGGCTCCGGACTCGGGAAAGCCACCGCCGAGCGGCTCGCCGCCGCCGGAGCCACCGTGGCGATCCTCGACCTGCCGGACTCGGACGGCGGCGCGGTCGCCGGGTCGCTGGGAGGGGGATCGACGTTCGTCCCGGCCGACGTCACCGATGCGGACGCGGTCACCGAAGCCGTCGCCCGGATCGGTGAGCTCGGTGCGCTGCGCATCGTCGTCAACTGCGCCGGGATCGGTACCGCCGCCCGCCTCGTCGACCGCGACGGCACCCCCGCTGACCTCGAGGCGTTCACCCGGACGATCCAGGTCAACCTCATCGGCACGTTCAACGTGATGCGTGTCGCCGCCGCCGAGATGCTGCGGCACGACCACGACGGCGAGGAACGGGGAGTGATCGTGAACACCGCCTCCGTCGCCGCGTACGAAGGCCAGATCGGGCAGGCGGCGTACTCCGCGTCGAAGGGCGGGGTCGCCTCGATGACGCTGCCGATCGCGCGTGAGCTCGCCGGCGCCCAGGTACGGGTGATGACGATCGCCCCGGGGCTGTTCCGCACCCCGATGCTCCTCGGACTCCCCGAGGAGGCCCTGACGTCGCTGGGCGAACAGGTGCCGCACCCCCGCCGCCTGGGTGATCCCGGCGAGTATGCCCA
>SLDB01000159.1 GCA_007125475.1 Nitriliruptoraceae bacterium
ACTCTCTGCTGCACGGCACCGCCTCCGCCCTGGCGCTGGTCGCCTCGGCCCGGATCGGCGGGACGTGGCCCCCACCCGGGATCCTCGACGACCCGGCGACGCGGGCGGCGGCCGAACGTGCCCTGGCCCGCGTCGGGGCCGGTCACCTCGCCGATCGGCGGGTCGACACCCTCAGCCAGGGGGAGCGCCAGCGGGTGCGCATCGCCCGGGCGCTCGCGATCGAGCCCGATCTCCTCCTCCTCGACGAACCGTTCGCAGGCCTCGACCTGGGGGGACGTGAGGCGCTGCTGGCCGACCTCGACGCTCTGCTCGCCGAAGCCGGTGGGCCCACGGTCGTCCTGGTCACCCACCACCTCGAGGAGCTGCCGACCGGGGTGCGCCGGGCGCTGCTGCTGCGCGCCGGCCGCCCCGTCGCCGACGGGCCGGTCGCCGAGGTCCTCGTCGACGACGCGGTGAGTGAGGCCTTCGGGGTGCCGGTACACGTCCACGGCCACGACGGCCGCTACGCCGCGACGGTCCGCCGTGGGGTTGCCAGGCCCCCCGAGCCGCCGGCGAACGCCTACCCTGAGCAGGGCGCCGACGCGGCGCGGTGACCTCCTCGTGCACCGCGCGCCGCCCGATGCGTGCGTCGGCGCACGTCGAGCGTCCTGGAGGACCACCATGCCCGAAGCCGTGATCGTCGCCACCGCCCGCACCCCGATCGGACGGGCGTTCAAGGGCTCCATGACCGAGCTGCGTCCGGACGACCTCACCGCCACGATCATCCGCGCCGCGATGGAGAAGGTGCCACAGGTCTCGCCGCAGGACGTCGACGACCTCATGCTCGGCTGCGGGCTCCCCGGGGGTGAGCAGGGCTTCAACATGGCCCGGGTGGTCTCGACCCTGTTGGGATGGGACACGGTGCCCGGGACCACGATCACCCGGTACTGCTCGTCGAGCCTGCAGACCACACGGATGGCGATGCACGCCATCCGGGCCGGGGAGGGCGACGTCTTCGTCTCCGCCGGCGTGGAGATGGTCTCGCGGTTCGTGAAGGGGAACTCCGACACCCTCGAGGACACCCGGAACCCGGCGTTCGCCGAGGCGCAGCGCCGCACCGAGGAGCGGGCCGAGAAGGGTGCGGACACCTGGGAGCCCTCCGACCTCCCGGACATCTACATCCCGATGGGGCAGACCGCCGAGAACGTCGCGCTGCTCAAGGACGTCTCCCGGGAGCGGATGGACGACTTCGCCTACGAGTCCCAGACCCGCTACGCCAAGGCCGCCGCGGAGGGGTTCTGGGAGCGGGAGATCACCCCGATCGAGCTGCCGAACGGCGAGGTGCTGGCCACCGACGACTCCCCGCGCCCGGCCGACCGCGACAAGATGGCCGAGCTGCAGCCGGTGTTCCGCCCCGACGGCCGGGTCACCGCCGGGAACGCCTGCCCGCTGAACGACGGCGCCGCCGCGGTCATCGTGATGAGCGACGTCAAGGCCAAGCAGCTGGGGATCACGCCGCTGGCACGGATCGTCTCCACCGGGGTGACCGGACTGGACCCCGAGATCATGGGTCTGGGTCCCGTCGAGGCCTCGAAGCAGGCGATGGCCCGCGCCGGGATCACCGCCGCCGACCTCGACCTCGTCGAGATCAACGAGGCGTTCGCGGCCCAGGTGATCCCGTCGGCCGACGAGCTGGGGGTCGACTTCGACAAGCTCAACCCCCACGGTGGCGCGATCGCGGTGGGTCACCCCTTCGGGATGACCGGGGCACGGATCACCGGAACCCTGCTCAACGGCCTGGACTACCGCGACGGCACCCTCGGCCTCGAGACGATGTGCGTCGGCGGGGGCCAGGGCATGGCGATGGTCGTCGAACGGCTGTCGTGACCGACGGCGACGCCGACCCGACGGTCCGGCTCGAGCGCTGGGACGGCTCGTGGGAGCCGGGGGACGCGTTCGCCGGGCTGCGGGCCGACGTCGTCGCCTACGGGCACCTCGATCCGCTCGCCACCCTCGAGGGCCTCGCCCGGGTCACCGGGATCCCGGTCGGGGCCCTGGCGCGGTACGTCCTGGCGCGCTGGGCGGCCGGGGGCGCCGAAGGCGTCCTCGAACTCGGGGTCTCGGGGGTCGACCACCTGCACCGCCTCGTCGCCGAGGCCGAAGCGGCCGGCACCGACGAGGCACGTCTGGCCGCGTACGCCGGTGTCCGGGACGTCGTGGCGTGGCTGCGGGCCGGGCTCGACGCCGACGCGCAGGGAACCGACGACACCGACCGGGGTGAGCGCCGAACGCGCTGACGAGGGTGGTGGCGACGACGTTGCCCGGCTCGGGGGCGTCGGCTACGGGGTGCGGATCCCGGTGACCTTGACCTCGAGCTCGGCACCGGCCGGGGTCGCGAACATCACCACGTCGCCCACCGAGGCCCCGAGGACGGCCTGGCCCATCGGGCTCTCCGCCGAGAGGATCTCGAGCTCGTCGTGCTGGTCCTCGCGGCTCCCGACCAGGTAGATCTCCTCGTCTCCGTCCACCTCGAGCACGACCTTCAGTCCGGGGCGCACGGCGTCAACGTCCTGCGGTTC
>SLDB01000183.1 GCA_007125475.1 Nitriliruptoraceae bacterium
ACCGCCCGTCGCCGCGGTCGCCGGCCCTCGACGGCGGCGACCACCGCCTCGAGGTGGGCGGCCGTGGTGCCGCAGCACCCCCCGACGATCGCGACCCCGAGGTCGGTGACGAACTCCGCCGCCGCGGCGGCCAGCCCCTCCGGCGGGAGCGGGTACACCGTTCGGTCGCCCTCGAGGTGGGGGATCCCGGCGTTCGGGATCACGCTGATCGGGAGGCGTGAGTGGCGCGCCAGGGTGCGCACGTGCTCGCGCATGTCGTCGGGGCCGGTGGCGCAGTTCAACCCCAGCACGTCGATCGCCAACGGGTCGAGCGCCGCCACCGCCGCCAGGGGCTCGGTCCCCAGCAGCATCGTGTTGATGTCCTTCTCGACCGTGAACTGCACCATCAACGGGGTGCGCTCGCCGCGTTCGGTGAACACGTCGTTCGCGGCGGCCACGGCGGCCTTGACCTGCAGCAGGTCGAACGCGGTCTCGATGAGCAGGACGTCGACCCCGCCGTCGATCAACCCCCGGACCTGCCGTCGGTAGCCCTCCTCCATCGTCGGGACGTCGATGAAGTCGTGGGTGACGCCCGGGTCCTTGCCCAGCGACAGCGTCGGCGAGCGGGTGCCGGGGCCGATCGAACCGGCGACGAAGCGTGGGTCGCCGTCGGTGGCGGCGGCGTCGGCGGCGGCCCGGGCGATCTCGGCGGCCCGTCGGTTGAGGTCCTCGGTGTCGTCACCGAGGTCGTACTCGTCCAGGACCCACGGCGAGCTCCCGAACGAGTTGGTCTGCACCACCGTGACCCCGACGTCGAGGAAGGAGCGGTGCACCGCTTCGACGACGTCGGGCCGGGTGCGTACCAGCACCTCGTTGCACCCCTCCAGGGCCGACGATCCGAAGTCGTCGGCGGTGAGGCCGGCCTCCTGCAGCGAGGTCCCCATCCCGCCGTCGAACACCACGACGCGTTCCTCGAGGGCGTCGAGGAACGGGTGGGCGGCCAGGGGCGGTGGTGGTGGAATGGTCATGACGACGGAGGGTAGGCCCGCGGCGGGACGGTGACCTCGCCGAGCGGGCCGGTGATCCCGCCGCGGTGACGTTCCCATCGCCACCGCGGGGAGAGCAGCGGTCGGGTTCGCGTCGTCGCGGTGTGGTCCGCGATACTCCGCGGCATGTTCCGACGACGCCCCGAGCTCCCCGCCGACCTCCACGACGCGTGGTGGGCGTTCATCGACTGTGCCGAGGTGATCGAGGGCGGCCGGCGGGTGCTGCTGGGCGTGCTGCCGACCGGTCGGGTCGAGCCGGCGCCGATCGCGGTCGGCACCGACGCGGTCCGCCGGGCGATCGCCGATGCCCGGGCGTGGATGCCGGCGTGGGCGGTCGACGAGCTCGCCGAGGACTGGCAGGAGTGCCACGACGCCCTCGACGCCGCCGAGGCCGGGTGCGGCCACGTGGACGAGGTCGCGGCCTCGACCGACGAGCTCGAGGAGCTCCTCGAGGCGTTCCAGGACGTCATCGATCCGCTGGACACCTTCGCCGACGCCGAACGGTCGTGGCGTCGCCGCTACCGGCCGCCCCGGGAGCGCACGTGACCGACGCCGACGACGCCACCGCCCACGACGCCTCCGCCGACGCCGCCGCCCGGCGGCCGCTGAGCTACGCCGACGCCGGGGTCGACCTCGAGGCCGCTGACGCCTCGGTCGCCGCGATCGGCGAGGCGGTCCGGCGCACCAGGCGCCCGGAGGTCCTCGGGGGGATCGGAGGGTTCGGCGGGCTGTTCGCGTTCGACACCTCCCGGTACCGCGAGCCGGTCCTCGTCAGCGGCACCGACGGCGTCGGCACCAAGGTCGAGCTCGCCCGCCGCCTCGACGTCCTCGAAGGGGTCGGGATCGACCTGGTCGCGATGGTCGTCGACGACCTGGTCGTGTGCGGGGCCGAGCCGCTGTTCTTCAACGACTACCTCTCGGTGGGGAAGCTGGATCCGCGACGGGTGGCCAGGATCGTCGCCGGGATCGCCGAAGGGTGCGTCAGCGCCGGGTGCGCCCTGGTGGGCGGGGAGACGGCCGAGCACCCCGGGCTCCTCGGCGCCGACGAGTTCGACCTCGCCGGGTTCGGGGTCGGGGTCGTCGAGCGCGACGCCCTGTTGGGGCCCCACCGGGTGCGCGACGGCGACGTGCTGCTCGCGCTGCCGTCGTCGGGGGTGCACAGCAACGGCTTCAGCCTCGTGCGGCGGATCGTCGACGACCTCGACCTCACCGAGCCGCACGGGTTGTCGGCGCCGCTCGGGGAGGTCCTGCTCACCCCGACCCGGATCCACGCCCCCGACTGCCTCGCGCTCCTCGAGCGTGTCGAGGTCCACGCGCTGTGCCACGTCACCGGCGGGGGGCTCCCCGGCAACCTCCCCCGCGTGCTGCCGGACGGGTCGTCGGCCGTCGTCGACCGCGGCGGCTGGCGGTGGCCGGAGGTGTTCGCCTGGATCGCCGAGCACGGCCCGGTCGCCGACGAGGAGATGTGGCGCACGTTCAACTGCGGGGTGGGGATGGTCGCCGTCACCCCACCGTCGGACGCCGGGGCGGCGTTGGAGTTCCTCGCCGCACGGGGGGTCGACGCCTGGCGGCTGGGTGAGGTCGTCGCCGACGGCGCGGGAGAGGTCCGGTTCGTCGGCGGGTGAGCGGGTCGTTCACGGCAGCCAGAACCCGCGGAGCCGGCCGACCGCGGCGATCCGGCGTTCGGCGACCCGGCTCGCCGCCGTCTCGGTGTCGATCCCTTCGGCCCGGGCGGTCTCGACGACCTCGGTGAGGGTCGCCGGGATCCGTTCGACCAGGCGGCGGGCGCGTTCCTCGGCGTAGCCCAGCGGGTGCAGCTCCTGGGCGACGTTGATCACCCCGCCGGCGTTCACGACGTAGTCGGGGGCGTACAGGACGTCACGTTCAGCGAGCCTGCGTGCCTGCTCGGGCGTCGCGAGCTGGTTGTTCGCCCCACCGCACACCACCGCCGCGCGGACCTGTTCGACCGACTCCTCGTCGAGGACGGCGCCCAGCGCGTTGGGGGAGAGGACGTCGGCGTCGAGGCCGAGGATCTCCTCGACACCGACCACGTCGACCCCCGGCAGGTCGGCGACGCGCGCCACCGCCCGCTCGGAGGGGTCGGCGACGCTGACGCGCGCCCCGGCGTCGACGAGGTGGGCGGTGAGCCGGGAGCCGACCTTTCCCAGCCCCTGGACCGCGACGTGCCGGCCGGTGAGGTCCGCCTCCCCCCACGTCAGGTGTGCGCACGCGGTGATCGCGTGGAACACCCCCAGGGCGGTGAGGACCCCGGAGTCGCCCGACCCTCCGTCGGCCACCTCGGCGCCGGTCGCCCACGGCGTCTCGCGGCGGATGGTGGCCATGTCCGACGGCGTCGTCCCCACGTCGCAGGCGGTGACGTAGCGGCCGTTGAGCGACGCGATCTGGCGCGCGTAGGCCCGCAGCAGCGCCTCGGAGCGCAGCTGTGCGGGGTCGCCGATGATCACGGCCTTCCCCCCGCCGGCATCGAGGCCGGCGCAGGCGTTCTTGTACGTCATCGCCCGGGACAGGCGCAGCACGTCCTCGAGGGCGTCGTCCTCGTGGGCGTACGCCCGGAACCGGGTCCCGCCGACCGCCGGGCCGAGCACGGTCGAGTGCACCGCGATGATGCAGCGCAGCCCACTGGCGGCGTCCTCGCCGAACACGACCTGTTCGTGACCGGCGAAGCGTTCGAGGACCCCGGTCATCGCGCCTTCCTCCGTCGTCGCGCCCTGGCTGCCCGACGACGGAGCCTACGCCCCGGGGAGGTGTGCCGGCCGTCGGCTACGTTCGCGGGCATGACGTCCCCACGCGCACAACTGCGGGTGTTCTCCCCGCTCGAGGCGTTCCCGTCGCCGGAACGGGAACGGTGGCGGGGCTACCTCGACGCCGACGGGGGGATGTCCCGCCGCCAGGCCGCCGCCGCCGAGGAACGGGTCTCCCGCCGGGTGCTGCTCACCGGTCGGCTCTGCGGGGACGACGGTGGCGCGATGGTGCGGCGTGCCGGTCGGCGCCTGCTGCTGTGCCCGTTGCAACTGCAGCTGCGCTCGGCGGTGGCGCTGGACTCGCTGCGTACCGCGGTGCCCGCCGCGGTCGCCGACGCCTTCCTCGCCGACGAAGGGGACCTGGACCGGGTCGCGGCGCTCGCCGGTTCCGGCCGGATGCCGCACGTCCTGGACGCCGCCTGGGCCCCGCCGCTGGTGTGGTTCGCGGCGTTCTCCCCGCCCGAGCGGCGGTTCACCGATCCCCCCGAGGGGGCCGGCCCCCGGCTGGTGTACCTCACGATCGTCTCCCAGGCCGTCGAGCGCCTCGAGCGGGTGCACGACGTCGTCGACGGGGCGTTGGAGGACGCCGACGAGCTCCTCAGCGAGATCGGCGAGCTCGCGGTGTGGCTCGACGCCTTCGACCCGTCGTCGCTCCTGGAGCTGGACTACGGCGACCTCGCGGCGAGGCTGACCGCCGACGACCTGCGTGACGACCACACCTGCGCGGAGGTGTGGCGTGCCGTCGAGGCCCTCGCCGCCGGCGACCCCCTCGACGCCGCCGAGGCGTACGGCACGGCCCGCTCACGGTGGGAGCGCCGCCAGGCGACGCCGTTCACCAGCTGACCGCCGTGTGGCACGGGGTCAGCGACGTTCCGCGTCGTCCGGCGCCGCCCCGGTGAGGATCCCGGCGAGGACCTCCGGGGCGATGTTCCCGCCGGAGAGGATGACACCGACCCGGCGGCCGGCGACGGGGAGGGCTCCGGAGAGCACCGCGGCCAGCGCGCTCGCCCCGGAGGGCTCGACGACCTGCTTGCACCGCAGGGCCAGGGTGCGCACGGTCTCGCGCACCGCGTCGTCGTCGACACCGACGACGCGGACACCGAAGTGGACGAACACCGCCAGGGGGTGTTCGCCGATGGAGCGCGACTGCTGGCCGTCACAGATCGTGACGGGGATCTCCCCCTCGACGACGTGGCCGGCGGCGACGGCGTTGCGTGCGGCGTGCCGCGCACCCGGCTCCACTCCGACGAGCTCGATCCCCGGTTCCCGAGACCGGGCGGCGACGGCGCACCCGGCCAGCAGCCCGCCACCGCCGACCGGGGTGACGAGGAGGTCGAGGTCGTCGACGTCCTCGAGGAGCTCGAGGGCGGCGGTGCCCTGGCCGGCGATCACCGTCGGGTCGTCGTACGGGGGGACGAGGACCGCCCCACGCTCGCGCTGCACGGCCTCGGCCACGGCGTGGCGGTCGTCGCGGTAGCGGTCGAACGTCACCACCTCGGCGTCGTACCCGCGGGTCGCGGCGAGCTTCACCGGTGGCGCATCGGCGGGCATCACGACCGTGGCGCCGACCCCCAGCAGGGCGGCGGCCCGGGCCACCGCCTGGCCGTGGTTCCCCGACGAGAAGGTCACCACCCCCCGGGCGCGCTCCTCAGGGGTGAGTGACGAGATCGCGTTGTACGCGCCGCGGAACTTGAACGCGCCGATGCGCTGCAGGTGCTCGGCCTTCAGGAACAGGCGTGCCCCGGTGGCCGCGTCGAGGGTCGACGAGGTGAGCACCGGGGTGCGGTGGGCGACGCCGTCCAGGCGCCGGGCGGCCCGGTGGACGTCGTCGGCGTCGACCGCCGGTGCCCCCGCAGCGGGTGGGGCGGTCACGGCTCACTCCGGACACCGGCGCATCGCCCCTCGGTCTCGGCACGGAGCCGCGAGGCGGCCGCCGCGACCCGGGGTTCGTCGAGCGCGGCGGCGTCGCCGGCCTCGACGGCCTCGATCACGACCGCGATGTCGTCGCGGAGCTCGTCGGGTGCCTGGGCGTAGAGTTCCTCGGCCGCCTGCCGGGCCGTCGCCGGTGACCCCGACTCGATGGCGGAGACCGTGCGGGCCACCGCGATGCAGAATCGTGCCCGCTCGGAGAGCTCGGCGGCCCCGCCGCCGGCGTCGTCGACGGTGTCGCTCACCGCCGTGCAGGCGCCGAGGAGCCCCCCGACGGCGACGACGGAGGCGAGCAGGGCGAGGCGGAGGGCGCGGTGACTGGACACCCGTCGACGATACCGGGGACAGTGGATCCGGCGCTGCGCGTGGCATCGACACGCGGCGCGGCCGGGGACCGGAGCGGTTACCGTGCCGGACCCGCCCGTCACCGTGGAACCCATGGGGCGGGGTCGCCAGGCGGTCACCGCCGCCGTCGTGTCCAGGAGGCCACCCCTCGTGACGGAGATGCGTGAACAGCACGGCACCGCCGAGCGCCCGTTGATCACCGACGGGTTCCCGGCGCAGTACCCCGACGTGGACGAGGTCGAGACCCGTGAGTGGCTCGAGTCCTTCGACGCCGTCGTCGGCGAGCGTGGCAAGACGCGCGGGCGCTTCCTGCTGCTGAAGATGCTCGAACGAGCCCGTCAGCAGAACATCGGGGTCCCCTCGCTCACGACGACCGACTACATCAACACCATCCCGCCCGAGCGTGAGCCCGCCTTCCCCGGCGACGAGGACGTCGAGCGCCGCATCCGCCACCACATCCGGTGGAACGCCGCGGTGATGGTGCACCGCACCAACGTCGAGCGCGGCACCGGCGGCCACATCGGGAGCTACGCCTCGGCGGCGTCGTTGTACGAGGTCGGGTTCAACCACTTCTTCCGCGGCAAGGACCACCCCGGCGGCGGTGACCAGGTGTACTTCCAGGGGCACGCCTCGCCGGGGATCTACGCCCGCGCCTTCCTCGAGGGACGCCTCGACGAGGAGCAACTCGACCGGTTCCGTGCCGAGGTGGAGCCCGGCGGGCTCTCCAGCTACCCGCACCCGCGGCTGATGCCCGGGTTCTGGGAGTTCCCGACCGTCTCGATGGGGTTGGGCGCGATCCACGCCATCTACCAGGCGCGGTTCAACCGCTACCTGCACAACCGCGGGTTCACCGACACCTCCGATCAGCACGTGTGGTTCTTCGGCGGGGATGGTGAGACCGCCGAGCCCGAGACGTTGGGGGCGCTCGGGGTCGCCAGCCGTGAGGAGCTCGACAACCTCACGTTCGTGATCAACTGCAACCTGCAGCAGCTCGACGGACCGGTCCGCGGCAACGGCAAGATCATCCAGGAGCTCGAGGGCCAGTTCCGCGGCGCCGGCTGGAACGTCGTCAAGGTGCTGTGGGGCCGGCAGTGGGACGACCTGCTGGCGCGCGACGTCGACGGCCTGTTGATCAACCGCATGAACGAGGTCCCCGACGGCCAGATGCAGACGTTCCCGGCGCGTGGGGCCGAGTACATCCGCGACCACTTCTTCGGCGGCGGCGACCCGCGGCTCAAGGAGCTGTTCGCCGACCTCACCCTGGAGGACATCTCGAAGCTGACCCGCGGCGGTCACGACTACCGCAAGGTGTACGCCGCGTTCCAGGCGGCGACGCGCACCACCGGTGCGCCGACGGTGATCCTGGCCCAGACCGTGAAGGGGTGGACGTTGGGGCCGGACTTCGAGGCCCGCAACGCGGTCCACCAGATGAAGAAGATCTCCTCCGAGGCGCTGAAGACGTTCCGTGACCGCCTCGACCTCGACATCAGCGACGAACAGCTCGAGGGGGACCTGCCGCCGTACGTCCACCCGGGTGACGACTCCCCGGAGGTCGAGTACATCCACGAGCGGCGCCGGGAGCTCGGCGGCTCCGTCCCGGAGCGCCGGGTGTCGTTCACCGCCCCGAAGCTCCCCGAGCGGGGGGCGTTCCAGGCGCTGAAGGAGGGCTCGGGATCGCAGCCGGTGGCGACGACGATGGCGCTGGTACGGGTGTTCAAGGACCTGCTGCGCAGCGAGGGATTCGGTGACCGCATCGTCCCGATCGTCCCGGACGAGGCCCGGACCTTCGGGATGGACTCGTGGTTCCCGACGGCGAAGATCTACGACCACCACGGCCAGACCTACGAGCCGGTCGATCAGGAGCTGCTGCTCTCCTACAAGCAGGCCCGTGACGGCCAGATCATCCACGAAGGGATCACCGAGGCCGGCTCGGCCGGGACGTTCCACGCGGCCGGGACGAGCTACGCCACGCACGGTGAACCGATGATCCCGGTGTACATCTTCTACTCGATGTTCGGGTTCCAGCGCACCGGCGACTCGTTCTGGTCCGCCGCCGACCAGCGCACCCGCGGCTTCCTCATCGGTGCCACCGCCGGTGGGACCACCCTCAACGGCGAGGGCCTGCAGCACCAGGACCGGCACTCGCTGCTCATCGCCCAGACGAACCCGGCCGTGGAGGCCTACGACCCGTCGTTCGCCTACGAGTTGGCGGTGCTCATCGAGCACGGGCTGCACCGGATGTACGCCAGCAACGACGGTGCCGGTGAGGACGTGATGTTCTACCTCACCGTGTACAACGAACCGACGGTGCAGCCGGCGATGCCCGAGCACGTCGACGACCAGATGATCATCGACGGCCTGTACCGCTACGCCGAAGCCTCCGGTGACGGACACCCCGCCCAGATCCTGGCCTCCGGGGTGATGATCAACGAGGCGTTGCGGGCCCAGCAGCTGCTGGCCGACGACTGGGCGGTGAGCGCCGACGTCTGGTCGGCCCCCGGCTGGAACCGGCTGCTGCGCGACGGCGCCGCCGTGGAGTCGTGGAACCGCACCAACGCCCAGGCCGAGCCGCGCACCCCGCTGGTCACCCGCCTCCTGGAGGGAACCGAGGGTCCGTACGTCGCGGTGAGCGACTGGATGCGCGCGACGCCGTTCCAGATCGCCGACTGGATCCCGGGTCCGTTCGCGGTGCTCGGTACCGACGGGTTCGGCCGGTCCGACACCCGCGAGAAGCTGCGGCGCTTCCACCGCGTCGACGCCGAGTCGATCGCGTACTGCGTGCTGGCGGAGTTGGTGAAGGCCGGCGAGCTCGACGACGAGGTGCTGCCCCGGGCGATGGATGCCTACGCCCTGAACTTCGACAAGATCCCGTTCTTCGGTCAGCCCCACCGCACCGACGACCCCACCCAGTGAGGCAAGTAGGGTGAGGGCTGCACCCGGCGACGGTGCGACGGGCACCGGCCCGACGATGTGAACACGATATGTCCGTCGACGTGGACGTCGACGTGGACGACGACGAGAGGACGAACGGTGACGACCAGGACCTCATCGGCAAAGTGGAACGGTGACCTCAAGAGCGGCACGGGTCAGGTGACGGTCGGCGACGACGTCTTCACCGGCTCGTACTCGTTCGTCTCCCGCTTCGAGGAGGGGGACGGCACGAACCCGGAGGAGCTCATCGCCGCCGCGCATGCCGCGTGCTTCTCGATGGCGTTCTCGGGCCAGCTGGCCACCGCCGGTCACGAGCCGACCTCGATCCGGACCGAGGCGACCGTCCACCTCGAGAAGGTCGACGACAAGCCGACGGTGACCCGGATCGTGCTGCACACCGTCGCCGAGGTCCCCGGGATCGACGAGGCGACGTTCCAGGAGAAGGCCGAGACCGCGAAGGCGGGGTGCCCGATCTCACGTCTGCTGGCCGCCGCCGAGATCGAGTTGCAGGCCGAGCTGAAGTCCTGACCCGTCCCGCCCCCGCCGGTCCCCGGTGATCCGTCGGTGACCGGCAGGTCGCGATGTGGCCTGGGCTCGGTACCGTGTGCCGCGTCAGAACGGGCGGAACGTCGCCCGGTACGCCAGGTCGGAGCGTGGCGGTCCCCGCTCCTCCGGCCATCACGGAAGACGCATCACCATGCCAAGCGGCACCGTCAAGTGGTTCAACGCGGACAAGGGCTACGGATTCATCCAGCCCGATGACGGAGGGGAGGACCTCTTCGTGCACTTCTCCGCGATCAACGCCGATGGGTACAAGACCCTCGACGACGGCCAGGCGGTCACCTTCGAGGTGACCCAGGGCCAGAAGGGCCCCCAGGCCTCGGACGTCACCGCCGTGTGACGCCGGCACCCTTCAGCATGACGCGTCCGGCCGGGCCTTCGGGCCCGGCCGGACGCGTACCGGCA
>SLDB01000057.1 GCA_007125475.1 Nitriliruptoraceae bacterium
CATCGGGGTGTTCTGGTGGCTCGGGGGTCCGGGGATCCCCCAGGGCCTCGGGGTGACGCACCTGCCGGGGCAGTCCGCCGGGCACTACAGCGACGAGTGGTACGAGTTCGAGGCCGGCTCGGAGCGTGCCGCGTTCTTCGAGGACGCGATCGCCGATCTTGACGCGTTCCAGGTGGTCGAGGAGTTCACCGGGGTCGAGGACCTCACCCAGGAGGAGCTCGAGGCCGACCCGGCGTTCGGTCAGCTCTCCGGGTCGGTGGGCTCGGCGTCCCAGGACATGCTCAGCCTGTTCCTGCCGGTCGATGATGACGGCGTCGCCCAGATCGGGGTGAGCCGCCGTGAGGCGTTCGAGGAGGACGCTGCCGCGCAGCAGCCGGAGGGAGCCGTCGGCCGTGCGCAGCCGTTCTACAGCGCGGTACCGGTCGGTGACCCCCTCGTCCGCGAGGACCCGGAGACCGGGGTGTTGCTGGCGGCCCAGGAGTTCCAGGCGCTGGCGACGTTCGTCGACGACGAGGGCGTGCCGTTCGACCCGGTCGAGGTCGGGGACACCCAGTTCATGTTCGCGTTCTACGACCCGGGGGCGGTGTGGTTCCCGGCGATGCTGTGGACCCTGATCGCGCTCGGTGGGTTCGGGCTCACGCTGTTCTGGCTCGACCGGCTGGAGATGCGCGACAAGCGCCTGGCCGCGACCGAGGCCGAACAGCCCGAACGCATCGCCCAGCCGATCGCCCAGTAGCCGGTCGGCTCCGCGGGGCCGCTCGGGGCCTGGGCACGCCGTGGCCCCGTGCTCGCGGGTGGGTTCCACCGTGGAAGGCGCTGCCAGCCGGCCGGGTTGGCACCTGCGCACCGACCGAGGCACCCTCGGCTCACCATCGACGACCCGGAGGGCGAGCGAGAGTGCGCCGCAGCCACTGGCTCCTGCTGACGGCGCTGTTCCTCGCCGGGTGCGCGGCCGGGTCCTCCTCGGCCGCCGACGACTGCGAACGGATCGCCGGTGTCCGTGAAGGGTTGTGCCCGATCCCGGTCGAGGAGCGCACCGACGCCCCGGTCGAGGCGATGCCGACCGTCGGGGGTGACGGTGAACAGCTCTCCCTGGAGGAGCTCCGCGGACGCGTCGTGGTCGTGAACTTCTGGGCGTCGTGGTGTGGCCCGTGCCGCACCGAACAGCCCGACCTCAACGAGGCCTACGAGCACCTCCCCGACGACGAGGTGGCGTTCCTGGCGGTGAACATCGAGGACACCGAGGCGAACGCCCTGTCGCACATGCGGGAGTTCGAGATGCCGTACCCGTCGTTGTACGACCCGGGGAACGCCTACGCCTCGAAGTGGCGCGGGGTGGGGCCCCGGACCATCCCCACCACCGTGTTCGTCGACCCGGACGGTCGTGTCGCCGCCCGGGTCCTCGGCCTGATCGGGTACGGCGAGACCGTCGGCCTCGCCGACGCGATCGCGAGCGAGGCCCGTGATGGCTGAGACCATCCAGGCGATCGTGTTCGACGCGAACGTCCTGTTGGCCGCATCCATCGCGTTCGCCGCCGGGTTCGTCTCGTTCGCCTCCCCGTGCGTGATCCCGCTCGTCCCGGGGTACCTGTCGTACATGACCGGGATCTCCGGGCAGGACCTGGCCAGCGGCGGGGTCCGTGCCCGCGGGCGGGTGCTGCTCGGCTCGGTGCTGTTCGTGATCGGGTTCGCGATCCCGTTCACGATGCTGGGGTTCGCCGTCGGGGCGCTGAACGTCCTCGACCGTTCCCCGATCGCGCGGATCGCGATGGGCGCGCTCGTGGCGGTCCTCGGCCTCCTGCTGGCCCGGGGCAGCCTCACCCGCGAGGTGCGGGCCACCGGACGCGCCCCCACCGGCGGGATCGCCAGCGCCCCCGGGCTCGGGTTCGTGTTCGGGGTCGGGTGGACCCCATGCCTGGGACCGGCCGCTGGGGCGATCCTGACGATGTCGGCGAACGTCAGCGGCGGTGTCTCCGGACGGGGCGCGTTCCTCGGGTTCGTCTACGCCCTCGGCCTCGGGTTGCCGTTCATCGTGATCGGGTTGCTCTTCCGTCGGGCCAGCGGGGCGTTGGACGTGCTGAGACGCAACGCGCGGAACCTGCAGATCGGCGGCGGTGGGCTGTTGGTCGTCGTCGGGATCGCGATCGCCACCGGGTTGTGGGACCAGTTCATCTTCCTGCTACGTCCGCTGATCCAGGGATTCGAGACCCCCCTGTGAACCCGCCGCCCACCCCGCCACCGGTCGGACCGTGCCCACCCGTGGGTACCGTGCCCTCGTGACCGCCTCCTCCCCCCCTCCCGCGGCCAACCCGCCGGTGCGACGTCGTCGCCGGCCCGGGCCGACCGGCGGTGTCGGGTTCGTCGTCGACTCGGTGCTGATGGCCTGGCGGTGGCTGCGTCGGATGCGCACGGCGCTGTACATGCTGGCGGCTCTGGGGTTCCTCACGCTGGTGGCGACGTTCGTTCCCCAGGAGCCCAACGTCTCGTCCACGGTCGCCGAGTGGCGGTCCGGCGAGGCGGGGCCGGGTGTGCCCGTCGCCCGCGTCCTCGACGCCGTCGGGGCGTTCGACGTCTACGGCTCCGGGTTGTTCGTCGCGCTGCTGCTGCTGATGTACCTCAGCCTCACCGCGTGCCTCATCCCCCGGATCCGGGCCTGGTTCAGGCTGGTGCGGCTCAGCCGCCCACCGGTGATACGCCGGCCCTCCGAGGCGAACCTCACCGCGACGTTCGCGACCGCCGCCTCGCCCGAGGTGGTGCACGCCACCGCGGACGACGTCCTCACCCGGCGCCGGTGGCGGCGACGCCGCCACACCGGGGACGGCCGGACCCCGGCGCAGCTCGCCGCCGAGAAGGGGCTGGTCAGCCGTGAGGGCGGGAGCCTGCTGTTCCACGTCAGCTTCTACGTCCTCCTCGCCGCGATCATCGTCGGGCAGCTGACGACGTTCGAGGGCCAGCGTGGGGTCGTCGAGGGTGAGCCCGGCTTCAGTGACTCGGCGGTGTCGTACTGGCTGTACCAGCCAGGCCGGTGGTTCGACGAGTCCGACCACGACCGCTGGCAGTTCGAGCTCGACGAGTTCCACGTCGACTGGGTCCGTGACCCGCTCGCCCCCGGGGCGGGGCAGCCGACCGAGTTCCGCTCCGAGGTCACCATCACCCCACCGGACGGTGAGCCGTACGCCGCCGAGATCGACAGCAACGCGCCGCTGCGGATCGGCGGGAAGCGGATCACCCAACTCGACTGGGGGTACGCCCCCCGGGTCGTCGTCGAGGTCGACGGCGAGGTCGTCCACGACGGCTTCATCCAGCCCACCGTCACCGACGGCGGGTTCTTCCGTGGTGCGGTGAAGGCACCCGCCGCCGACCCCGACGTCGGGCTCGAGGTGTTCTTCTACCCCTACGCGCCGTACGACGAGTCCGGCAGACCGGTCCCGACCGGTGCGCCGTGGGACGAGGCGCCGATGCTGCTGTTCCGCCAGCACCGCGGCGACCTGCAACTCGGTGCGACCCAGCAGACGGTGAACGAGCTCGACACCACCGAACTGGAGTCCGAGGGTGGGGCGTACCTGAGGCCCGGACAGTCCGTCACCGTCGGCGACGTCGAGGTGTCGTTCCCGGAGCTGCGCCGGTGGGTCGGGTACCAGGTCAGCTCCCGGCCGGCGATCCCGGCGCTCCTCGCCGGCGCCGGCCTGCTGGTCGGGGGGCTCATCCCCGCTCTGTACGCCTCCCGGCGCCGCCTGTGGGTCCTGACGGAGCGCGACGAGGGCCTCGGCTCTACCCTCGTGACGGTGACCGGGCGGGCGTTCCAGCGGCCCGAGGCCTTCGCCGAGGAGCACGCGGCGGTCACCGCCGAGCTCGCCGACGCCGTCGAGGCCACGGCGACGGATCCTCCCCCCGACCGGCCCGGCGACCACTCCGGCGCACACCACCGCGCCGGTGACCGAGAGGTGCTGCGACCATGACCCAGGACCAGCTCGCGGAGCTCTCCCGCTTCCTGTACTCGCCGACGACGCTGCTGCTCTACCTCACCGCGGCGTTCGTGTACCTCTACGCGTTGACGACGACGGTCGGCCGGCAGGAGGAACGTGAGCGCGGCCGGCGGGCCCGCCGCATCGGTGGGGTCCTGGCGGTGCTGGGGGTCACCGCCCACGTCGCCCACGAGCTTGCCCGCGGCTTCGCCCAGGACCGCCTCCCGCTCGGGAACATGTTCGAGGTCACCTCGTTGATGGCCCTCGTCGGGGTGGTCTCCGGCCTCTACGTGCTCCAGTTCGTCCGCCGCCGTCCGGAGTTGAACGGCTTCGTCCTCCTCGGGGGCTCCCTGGTCCTGGGCATGGCGATGCTGATGTACGCCGAGCCCGGCCCGCTGATGCCGATCCTCGACACGTGGTGGCGGCCGTTCCACGTGTCGTTGCTGGTCGCGGCGATGGGGATCTTCGCGGCCGCGTTCGTGTTCAACGGCCTCTACCTGTTGCGTGACACCGCCGAGCGGGCCGTCGCCGCGTCGCACGAGGGACGTTCGCGTGGCTCCACGGTCGGGGCCGCCCACCTCGGCGACCTCGAGCGCACCGGGCCGTCGACCGACGGCGACGACGACGAGGTGGAGCGTGCCCACGCCGCGGCGTACCGCGAGGCGCTGCGCGCCGGGATCCCGCGAGTGAAGCTCGCCGTCGGGGTGTTCCTGGGGACCTCGCTGGTGTCCTGGGTGTGGCTGGTCACCGACGACACCGTCGCCGGCGGGGTCGGGCGGTTCCTGGCGGTGAACCTCACCATGGTCGCCGCCGCCCTGCTGGCGGCGTGGTTCACCCCGTTCCTGCCGTCGACCGCGACCCTCGACGGCCTCGCCCACCGCACCATCACGTTCGCGTTCGTGCTGTGGACCGTCGGGGTGATCGCCGGGGCGATGTGGGCCGAGGTCTCGTGGGGGCGGTTCTGGGGCTGGGACCCCAAGGAGACCGGATCGTTCCTGACGTGGGTGGCGTACGCCGGCTACCTCCACGCCCGGGCGACCCACGGGGTGCGGGGCAGGAACGCGGCCTGGATCGGGATCGGCGCGTTCATCGTGCTGATGGGGACCTACCTCATCGCGAACTACGTCGTGGTCGGGCTGCACTCCTACGCCGAGCTGTAGGCCGCGGCCCGCGGTCGGCGTCCACCGGCCCGGCTCACACGCGGGGTATCGCGGCGGCGGCGAGGTCGGCCACCTCCGACGCGGCGAGCTTCCCCATCGCGTCGCGGGGCAGGGCGCCGGTCACCGTCACCGCCCGGGGTGCCCAGGCGGCCGGGAGCCGGTCACGTACCCGCTCCCGCAGCTCGGCGAGGGTGACGTCGCCGACGACGACGGCGACGACCTCCTCCCCCCACCGCGGGTGCGGCCGGGAGGTGACCACGACGTCGTCGACCCGGGGGTGGGCCGCCAGCACGGCGGTGACCGCCGCCAACGGCACGTTCTCCCCGCCACTGACGGCGACGTCGTCGGCCCGCCCCGCGACGACCAGGCGCCGTGAGCCCCCCTCGGTGGTGAACCCGCCGACGTCGCCGGTGGTGAACCACCCGTCGGGGCCGAACGCCGCCGAGGTCGCCGCCGGATCCCGGCGGTAGCGGGAGAACAGCACGTCGCCGCGCACGCGGATCCGACCCCGGGGGTCGACGTCGAGCTCCACCCCGTCCAGCGGGTCGCCGTCGTACACGCACCCCCCGCAGGTCTCGCTCATGCCGTAGGAGGTCACGACCCGGGCACCGGCCCGTGCCGCGGCCTCCAGCAACCCCGGTGACGCCGGCGCACCGCCCAGGAGGATGGAGCGGAACCGCGAGACGTCCACGCCGGCCTCGATCAGCGCCGTCAGCTGGGTGGGCACCAGCGCGAGGTGCTCGGCGTCGACGGTCGCGAGCTCGGCGGTGGAGTCGACGGTCACCGCCGGTGTCCCGAGCGCCGCGGCCCGAAGGTGCACCAGGACCCCGGCGACGTGGTGTGTCGGCAGCGCCAGCGCCCACCGCTCACCGTCGCGGGCGCCGAGCCGGGCGAGACCGGCGCGCACCGAGGACGCCAACGCGGTGTGGGTGAGCTCGACGCCTTTCGGCTCCCCGGTGGAGCCGGAGGTGGCCACCACCAGGGCGATTCCGTCGTCGACCGGTTCGCCGTCGTCGAACCGGGTGCGTCGCACCGCCCGTCCGTCGGTGTCGACGTCGACGAGCTCGGCGGGACGCAACCGACGGCACGTCGCCGTGACCACCGCATCGGGGGCCGACGGATCGAGGAGGACCGCCGCGTCACCGGCCTGCCAGCACCGCTGAAGCACGTCGTGAGCCGACGCCCGTGGGGT
This sequence comes from Nitriliruptoraceae bacterium, assembly GCA_007125475.1. Taxonomy (GTDB): domain Bacteria; phylum Actinomycetota; class Nitriliruptoria; order Nitriliruptorales; family Nitriliruptoraceae; genus SLDB01. Next base: position 6,318 of record SLDB01000057.1, read on the forward strand.
GCGGAACGCCCGCAGGGAACCCAACGGCGCCACCTCCGCGTCTCCGTGCGTGCGGCCGCGCGGGTAGCGTACGCCGCCACGACGTCCGTGAAGGGAGTCACCGTGGTCTCGGAGCTCTTCGACGCCCCGCGCTGGCGTGCCGTGGCGGGGTTCGACGACCTCACCGACGTCACCTACCACCGCGGCCTCGACCCGGCCACCGGTGGTGACATCGGCGTGGTCCGCGTCGCGTTCGACCGTCCCGAGGTCCGCAACGCGTTCCGCCCGCACACCGTCGACGAGCTCGCCCGCGTCCTCGACCACGCCCGGATGACCTCGGACGTGGGGTGTGTGCTCCTCACCGGGAACGGTCCCTCGCCTCGGGACGGCGGCTGGGCGTTCTGCTCGGGGGGAGATCAGCGCATCCGCGGCCGGGACGGGTACCGCTACACCGACGACCCGTCCGCCGAGACCGCCGACCACATCGACCCGGCGCGTTCCGGGCGGCTGCACATCCTCGAGGTCCAGCGGCTGATCCGGATGATGCCCAAGGTCGTGATCTGCGTCGTCCCCGGGTGGGCGGCCGGGGGAGGGCACTCCCTGCACGTCGTCGCCGATCTCACGCTGGCCAGCCGGCAGCACGCCCGGTTCAAGCAGACCGACCTCGCGGTCGCCTCGTTCGACGGGGGGTTCGGTTCGGCGTACCTGGCCAAGCAGGTCGGGCAGAAGTTCGCCCGTGAGATCTTCTTCCTCGGGGGGGAGTACACCGCCGACGACGGCCACCGGATGGGGATGGTGAACGCCGTCGTCGACCACGACGAGCTCGAACACGTCGCCGTCGACTGGGCCAGGCGGATCACCGCCCAGTCCCCGACCGCGCTGCGGATGCTGAAGTACGCGATGAACCTCACCGACGACGGCCTCGTCGGCCAGCAGGTGTTCGCGGGCGAGGCCACCCGCCTGGCGTACATGACCGACGAGGCCGCCGAGGGGCGTGACGCCTTCCTCGAGAAGCGCGACCCCGAGTGGTCGGCGTTCCCGTACCACTACTGAGCGCCCCGCGCCCCCGAACCCCACCCTCCTCGTCGACGACGGATCCGTGTGAGCATCCTGATCACCGCCGCCAGGCCCCGCACGTTGCCGGCGGCCCTCGCGCCGGTGCTGGTCGGGACCGCGGCCGCCGCCCGCCCGGTCGCCGAGCTCGACGCGGTGCGGTTCGGCCTCGCGCTGGTCACCGCCCTCGCCCTGCAGGTCGCCGTGAACTACGCCAACGACCTCGCCGACGGGGTGCGGGGCGTGGACACCGCCGAACGCGTCGGCCCCCGGCGCGCCGTGGCCTCCGGTGACGTCTCGCCGAAGGCGATGCGCCTCGCCGTCGTCGCCGCGCTCACCGTCGCCGTGCTGGCCGGCGGCGCCCTGGCGTGGCTCGTCGGCCCCGAGCTGCTGGTGGTTGGGGCGGTGGCGATCCTCGCCGCCCTGGGGTACTCGGGCGGGCGGCGTCCGTACGCCAGCCTCGGCCTCGGCGAGGTCGGGGTGTTCGTGTTCTTCGGTGTCGTGGCGACCGCCGGCTCGGCGTACGTCCAGGACGCCGCGGTCACGCTCACCCCGGTCCTCGCCTCGGTCCCGGTCGGGTTCGTCGCGGTGGCGCTGTTGGTGGTCAACAACCTCCGTGACATCCCCACCGACGAGGCCGCCGACAAGCGGACCCTGGCGGTCCGCCTCGGCGAGGTGCGCACCCGCCTGCTCTACCAGGTGCTGATCGTGAGCGCGGTGGCCTGGGTGATCCCGATCGCGTTCGTCGTCGGCTCCGCCTGGCCGCTTGTCGCCCTCACCGCGCTCCCCCTCGCCGTCCCGCCGCTGCTGCAGGTCCACAGCACACCGATCGGGGCCGGGCTGGTCACCGTCCTCGAGCTCACCGGGCGCTTCCAGCTGCTGTTCGCGGTCCTGCTCGCCGTCGGGTTCCTCGCGGCGGAGGTCGTCTGACGTGACCGTCGTCGAGCTCCGGCCGTTCACGGTGCCGATGCGCCAGCGGTTCCGTCGGGTCACCCGGCGCAGCGGCGTGCTGCTCCGCGGCGACGCCGGCTGGGGCGAGTTCTCCCCGTTCCCCGAGTACGGCCCCGAGGTGACCGCACGCTGGCTCTCCGCGGCCGTCGCCGCGGCCGAGGACGCCTTCCCCACCCCGCGCCGGGACCGGGTCCCGGTGAACACCACCGTCCCCGCGGTCGACGCCGTCACCGCCCACGACCTCGTGGTGGGCTCCGGGTGTGCCACCGCGAAGGTGAAGGTCGCCGAGCCGGGTCAGGACCTCGCCGAGGACCTCGAACGTGTCGCGGCGGTGCGCGACGCCCTCGGTCCGGCCGGGCACGTGCGGATCGATGCGAACGGGGCCTGGGACGTCGCGACGGCGACGCTGGCGATCTCCCGCCTCGACGCCGCCGCGGGAGGGTTGCAGTACTGCGAGCAGCCGTGCGCGACGCTCGAGGAGCTCGCCGAGGTCCGCCGCCGCGTCGACACCCCGCTGGCCGCCGATGAATCGATCCGCACCGCCGCCGACCCGCTGAGGGTCGCGCTCGCGGGCGCCGCCGACGTCGTGGTCGTGAAGGTCCAGCCGCTTGGCGGGGTGGAGCGCGCGCTCGAGGTCGTGCAGGCGGCGGGTCTGCCGGCGGTGGTCTCCTCGGCCGTGGAGACCTCGGTCGGACTCGCGGCGGGGGTGGCACTCGCCGCCGCCCTCGACGAGCTGCCCTACGCCTGCGGCCTGGGGACCGCGACGCTGTTGGCCGCCGACGTCACCGACGACCCCCTCACCCCGGTGGCCGGTGCGTTGCCGGTGCGTCGGGTCTCCCCCGACCCGGCGATGCTCGCGCAGTGCGACCCGTCGCCGGAGGAGTCCGAGGACCTGCTGGAGCGGTTGCACCTCGCCGCGGCCGGCGGTGGGGACGCCGCGGGAGGTGGCCGGTGACGCTGCACGCCGCGAACCCGTCGCACGCCTGCGCGCTCGTCGTCGCCGACGAGCTCGCCCGGTGCGGGGTCACCGACGTCGTCGTGGCGCCGGGATCACGGTCGACGGCGCTCGCCCTCGCCCTGCACGACGAGGCGCGGATCCGGGTGCACGTGGAGATCGACGAGCGGTCCGCCGGGTTCTTCGCGGTCGGGTACGCGCGGGTGACCGGGCACCCGGCCCCCGTGGTCGTGACCAGCGGTACGGCGGTCGCCAACCTCCACCCGGCGGTGGTCGAGGCCGACGCCGGCGGTGTGCCGCTGCTGCTGCTCACCGCGGACCGCCCCCCGGAGCTGCGTCACACCGGGGCGAACCAGGCGATCGACCAGATCGGGATCTTCGCGGCGGCGCCGAGGTGGCAGGTCGAGCTCGGCGTCCCCGAGGACCGGCCGTCGGCGAACCGGCTGTGGCGCAGCACCGTCGGCCGTGCCGTGGCCGAGACGCGGGGGTTGGCCGGACCCCCGGGGCCGGTGCACGTCAACCTGCCGTTCCGTGAACCGACGGTCCCGCTGTCCGACGACGGTCGCGCCCCGGCCTCGCCCCCGTTCGCGGGGTCGCTCGAGGGCCGCGCCGACGGCGGGCCGTGGCTGCGTGCCGCACCGACGCCGCGGGTCCTCGAGCCGGAGGCGACCG
>SLDB01000119.1 GCA_007125475.1 Nitriliruptoraceae bacterium
CACGTACAGGCGGGGTCGTGCGTCGGGTGGGAGCGCCGACCACCGTTCGTACACGACGTCGAAGAGCGCACGTCCGGCCTGGCGCGCCCGCGGCTGGTCGACGAGGTACGACAGGGACGAGGGGAGGTAGGAGTACTGCATGGTCACGATCGCGGCGTCACCCCGCGTGAGGTGCTCGAAACTGGCGAGGGTGCCGCCATCGAGCCAACCGGTCCCCGTCGTCGTGGCGACGAGCAGGTGGCCGCGGGCGAAGCCGCCGGAGCGTTCGAGGTCGTCGACGGCCAGGCGGGCGCGATCCTCGATGTCGCTCGCGCTGGCCATCCCCGCGTACGCGCGGATCGGCTCCGCCGCCGACCCGCCGCGGAGTTCCTGGATCTCGTTCGCCGACGGACCCGAGGCGACGAATCGGCGTCCCTGCCTTCCGAGGTCGTCCCAGTCGAGGAGGGAACCCGGACCGCCCGAGCGGACGTGGCTCTCGGGCGGGTCGAGGCCCTCCACCGTCTGCGCGTCCCGGATCGAGTAGGCACGGTCGGCCGTGGCGACGAAGCCGTCGAAGACGAGGCCGGTCAGGACGAACCAGGCTCCGACCACGACGACGAGCCCCCCCAGGGTCCGTGCGGCGCGCGCCCCGATGTACCCGTCGAGGAAGGCGGTCAGTCGCCGCGCGAGCGAGCGGACCCAACGGGCGGTCGCCCACAACAGCAGGAAGGTGGCCGACGCCACCACCAGCAGGAGTGCCGGCCGCCAGCCGGTGTCCGGCGACACGCCCATGAGGTCGCGCAGCCGCCCCTGCCATCGCTCCCCGAGCGCCAACGCCACCACCGTGATCGTCAGACCGGCACCGACGAACCACCTCCACGCAGCCCGATCGGGTTCTCGAGCCTCCCGGTCGGCGAGCGCGCGCCAGACGGCGGCGACGAGCACCCCGAGCCCGTAGCCGGTGGCGGAGCTGATGCCGGTCACCACACCCTGGACGACGGGTCCGCGCGGGAGGAGGGAGGGGGTGAGTGACAGCGCCCCCAGCGTCACGGCGCCCCAGCAGCCGGGCAGCGTCATCGAGCCCCACCAGGGTCGGCTCCTCGACGGTGGCTGCGGTGGTCGCGTCACCGGGATCGGTCGGTCCACGGTCCGCACGCGCTACCCCGCTTCGGGCGGCCGGACCGCCGCCGGCGCACTCAGTGTCCCTGCCGTCGTGAGGTCCAGAGGACGCCGATGAGTACCCCCGTCACGAGGAGGGCGAGGGACGCGAACCAGAGCGTGGCGGTGACCTGGATCCCGAGGAACTGCAGGGTGACGTCGTCACGGTTCTGCAGCACGAACGCGAGAGCGATGAGTGCGAGCACTCCCGCGGTGATCCGCTTGGGCGTCAGGATGTTCCACTTCGTCCCGACCGGTCGATCCGTAGCGTGAGACATGGCGGCTTCGATCCCTTCGACGGTTCAGGTTCGTTTACGAGGATCGTCGGGGAGCGACGTCGCATCGCCGCCCGAGGCGATCACGGACAGGGGTTCACGTCGGCACCCCTTGCCGGGGTTCGTCCATCGCGGCTGCGGTGCGTACCGGACGGAGTCGGCCGGTGATCGCGGTCGTGATGCCGTCGAGGATGAGTTCGATACCCAGGATGGTGCCGAGGAACCAGATCGCGGAGACGGGCCATTGGTTGAGCACCAGGAAGCCGAGCAGCAACGTCACGCTGCCGCTGAAGAGCAGCAGCCCCCGCGGCGCGTCGGGCTGAAACGCGGCGATGATCCGAACGAAGCCACCGACGAGGAGGAGCGAACCGGCCAGCAGGGTCAGGGTAAGCAGCCCGACGTCCGGGTTGCGCAGGAAGCCGAGGCCGAGCAGGAACAGCAGTGCGCCGAGCGCGAGGTCCCAGCGCCGGTGGGCATCGCGCCAGCCGATGACGCCGTTGAACGCGAGCACGACGCCGCCAAGGAGGATCGTCCACCCGAGGAACACCACCGAGATCACGCTTGCGAGTGCGACGTGGCTGAGGGCGATGCCACCGGCGATCACGGACAGCACGCCCAATGGGATGTCCCAGCCGGTGCGTCGTCGTTCCAGCAGGAGTGCTTCGGCCACGGTCGTCCTCCTCGTTGGGTCCGAGTGGTCAGCGTGACCAACGCGCCGGTCGACGGCATCACCCCGGGGGGGTGACTCCGGACCCGGCGCGCAGCCGTTGGTTCACGCTGCACCTACGATCGGGGACGGGTCCCGTTCCCGGACGGACCAGCCCACGACGTGGCGCGACTCGCACAGCGGCTCCCCCTGGGGGCGAGCTGGGACCGAACGGGGCACTCGTGTTGATGACCGTCGTCGCCACGATCCGCTTCCTTCGAGCCCTCGCGTCCGCAGCGTGGGATCCGGCGAGCCGAGGTGTGGTCGTCCTCGCCCTGCTCACCCTGATCACCGGCACGTTGTTCTACCGGTGGTCGGAGGGTTGGGGGATCGTGGACGCGCTCTACTTCAGCGTCGTGACGCTGACGACGATCGGGTACGGGGATCTGGTGCCGACGAGTACGGGCACCAAGCTGTTC
>SLDB01000006.1 GCA_007125475.1 Nitriliruptoraceae bacterium
GGAGGGGTCATGGCCGCCGGCGCCGGCGGCATGCCGATGGCGTTCGCCAGCCGCCCCCTGGTCGAGTGGGTCCTTCGCGACCACGTCACCCGTGACACCACGGTCACCGTCGTACCGGATCACCAGGTCCTCGACTGCCTGGCCTCCCATGACGGCACCGCGGTCGAAGGCGTCACCGTCCTCTCTGACGACGTGCGGTGGGACATCCGTGCCGACCTCGTCGTCGACGCGGGCGGACGCCGGTCACGAACCTCCGCGTGGCTCACCCAGCTCGGACACGGTCGGCCACCGGTCAGCGACGTCGACGTCGACCTCGCCTACCGCGCGTGCGAGGTCGCCCGCCCGTCAGACGATCGGCGAGGTGCACTGGTCCTCCCGTCACCCCCGCGACGAACCGGCGCCTCGGTCCTCCCCGTCGAGGGCGAGCGGTGGCTCGTCACCCTCTTCGGAATGCTCGGCGAGCACCCGCCGGACGACCTCCCCGGGCTCGTGGCGTTCGCGCGTTCGGTGCCCCACCCCCTCGTCCACGAAGTCCTTGCGGAGCACACGGTGATCACACCGACGCCGTTGCGGTACCGCTTCCCCTCCAGCACTCGTCGCCACTTCGAACGGTTGCCAAACCACCCGCCCGGCCTGGTGACCATCGGCGACGCGATCGCGAGCTTCAACCCGATCTACGGCCAGGGGATGTCCGTCGCGGCGCAGGAAGCGCTGGCGTTGCATCACGCCCTGGCCGTGACCGGGACCGACGGACTCGCCCGGGAGTTCCACCGCCGGGCGGCCGAGATCGTCGGCGAGGCATGGCAGGTCTCGGCCGGCGCGGACTTCCAGTTCACCGACACGGTGGGAACCAAGCCGCTCGGCACCGACATGGTGAATCGCTACGTGGCACGACTCCACCGGAAGGGCCACCGCGACGGGGAGCTCGCCGACGCGTTCGGTCGGGTCGCCGTGCTCCAGGATCCGCCGGCGGCGCTGTTCCGCCCGCGGATCGCCCGGCAGGTCCTCGCCCCCTCACGGTGGGGTCGATCGACACGCAGGAGGTGATCGACACCCCGTCGCGGATCGAACCGCCGACTCGGATCGAAGGGATCGGATCGATCGTGCGGCCAGTGGGGATCACCCCGCACACGCTCCGGGCCCGGCAGGCCATTGGGGCGGGCCGGGGGGGAGGGTTGGAGCACGAGCCCCTGAACGGTATTCATCGATTGACTTCGATGAAGAGTTGCGTAGGCTGACCAGAGCTATTGATCGATGATCATCGATCACCGCGACAGGAACGGATATGCGCTTCCGACACCGGGTACGACTCCTGCTGGGTGGTCTCAGCCGCCTCTTCGAACACCATTCCACGGACGTTGACTTCTGCACCTGCTGCCCCGGAGACGGGCGACTACGGCGGTGTGAGCGCCTCATGTCGCCGCCCGCAGGGTGAGCGCCCACGCCGTGCTCGATCGCGAGCACGTGCCCGACGTCCGAGCCGGTCAGACCTCGTTGCCGCCCCGCCGGGCGGCGACGAAGGAGCGGACGCCGAGCACGAGGTAGATCAGGCACAGCAACGCCATGAGCCCGGAGGTCAGCACCGCCACCGGTCGCTCGACCTCCTCACCGGTCAGCAACGCCGGCAGCTCAGCCAGCGGCATCGCGCTCGCGAACAACCCCAACAACGCCACGACCAGCGCGGCGTGGATCATGTGGCGGTGCAGCGACTCCCGCCCGGCGAGCACCCCGAACACGAGGATGAGCACCCCCGGTACCGCCGGCGCAGCTGCGGTGACGCTGGCACCCCCCGTGGCGAGGTACGCGACCACACCCAGCACCAGCAGGGCCGCACCGATCAACCGGGTCACCACGATCATGCACGCCTCCTCGACGGGGCAGCAGGATACGCGTGAGAGCATCGCCGCCTGACACGGCGTTCCACGCACACCGTGCTACTCCCCCGACACCGCACCGAAGCGCATGATCCGGCAGGCGCCGAGCCACCTACCTACCAGGCCAGGCTCTCCCCGAAATCGATGAACACGCACGGCTCGTCGCCGACGGTCCAGGCATCGTGTCCGGGTTCGATCACGACCACCGATCCGGGGCCGGCCTCGGCCTCGGTGCCGTCCTCCATACGGATGCCCAGTCGACCCGACGCGACGTACGCCCCGTGAGGTGCGGTGCACAGCGTCGGTTCGAAATGCTCGGTGTACCGCCAGCCGGGCTCGAACGTGAACATCCACACCGCGTGCTCTCCGACACCGACCTGACAGGCACTGGCCTTCTCGAGGTCGTCCATCGCGACATCAGGTGCATCGAAGGTCCGGACGTCGACTCCCGCCATGAGCGAATACCTCCCCTGGGATTCCGACGCGTGTCGGACACACTGCCACGGCAGCCAGCGGTCGTCCACGGGTCCACCACGTCGAGCGCCTTGGACGGCACGACGTCCAGAGCCGGTGCGTGAGTCCCGACGACCCCCTCCTGCGTGTCCCGGGCTGCCTGGTGGCCGTATCCGGCTCCGCCCGGCGACTCCACCGACCTGCCGTCA
>SLDB01000111.1 GCA_007125475.1 Nitriliruptoraceae bacterium
CCACACCGTGCGCCGCCGCGACCAGCTCGAGATGCTCACGCACCGTCAGATCCGGGTAGAACGCCGCGACCGCCCCACCCACCGACACCCGCTCGCGCACCACACCCCGCCCGACAGGCGTGGCCACGTCCACCCCACACACCTCGACCACCCCCGCCGTCGCCCGCAACCGCCCCGCGATCAGCTGCAACAGCGTGGACTTGCCCGACCCGTTGTGACCGATCACCCCCACACACCGGCCGCGCACGACCTCCACGTCCAACGGGCGTACCGCCTCCACCGCACCGAAAGAACGGCCAGCCCCCACCAAGCGCACCGCACGCTGCATCAGCAGCCCCGCGGCACGATGCGGCCGGAACCGTCCGGACGGCGCTCGGACCCAGGGCACGCCCGCTCGGGGAGCGCACGGTCTGCAAGGCGTCGGACACAGCCGCAGGAGATCGAGTTTCGTCGCCGCTCGGTCATCCCGTCTCCTAGCGTTCGCCGGGCCGCACGATCCCGTGCTCGTAGGCAGCGATGACCGCCTGTATCCGATCGCGTGCGTCGAGCTTGGCGAGGATCCGGCCGACATGGGACTTGACGGTGGACACCTCGACGACGAGGTGTTCGGCGATCTCGGGATTCGAGCGGCCCTGGGCCATGAGCACCAGGATCTCGTGCTCGCGGACGGTGAGAGCGTCCAGCACGCCGGACGGCTCGGGGGCAGCTGCGGTACGCGCGAACTCCTCGATGAGTCGACGGGTGACGTGGGGTGCGACCATGCCCTGGCCCGACGCGACGACCCGGACGGCTTCCACCAGCTCGTCCGGCTCGGTGTCCTTGAGCAGGAACCCCGACGCGCCGGCGCGCAGTGCCCCGAAGACGTACTCGTCGAGGTCGAAGGTCGTGATCACCAGCACCGTGACGGGGTCCTGAACGTCCGGGCCGGCGAGCTGCCGGGTGGCCTCGATCCCGTTGGTTCCTGGCATACGAACGTCCATCAGCACCACGTCGGGCCGGGTCTGCATGGCGACATGGACGGCCTGAGCGCCGTCGCTGGCTTCGCCGACCACCTCCAGATCCGGACGTGCATCGAGGATGGTGCGAAGACCTGTGCGGATCACGGACTGATCGTCAGCGATCACGATACGGATGGTCACCGCTCTCCCTCCAGTGGCAGAACCGCTCGAACCCGCCAGCCACCACCCCGCAACGGTCCGGCATCGAGACTCCCCCCGAGCAGCTCGACACGTTCACGCATACCCAGCAACCCGAATCCCCCGGCACCGCCGGCCGATGGCAGACTGCCGGCAGGGGCATCGTCGTTGCGAACCTCGAGGCGAACGGCTTCGTGGTCGACGCCGACATGGATCGTGACGGTCGCGCCCGGCGCATGCCGACGTGCGTTGGACAGCGACTCCTGGATCACGCGGTATCCGGCCAGGTCGACCTCCGGCGCGAGCGGCGGCAGCTCGCCGACCGTCCCGCCTGATAGCTCGACACGGATGTCGGTCCCGGCGGTGCGGGCCTGGTCGATCAGCCGCTCGAGGTCGCTCAAGCCGGGTTGCGGTGCGCCATCGTCCGTCTCACCCGCGCGCAGCACACCTACCAGGAACCGCATCGACCGCAGCGTCTCGCGGCCTTGCCGGCGCAGGTCCCGCATCATGGTCTTCGCTCCCTCGGGGTCGGGGTCGACCAGGTCCTCGGCCGCTCCCGCCTGCACCACGATCCCGGACAGATGATGAGCGGCGACGTCGTGCAACTCGCGAGCGATGCGCGCCCGCTCGTCGGCCACGGCCTGCGCGGCCTTCACCTCGCGTTCGTGCTCGAGCCGCTCCGCCCGTGTCTCGAGCTCGCCGAGATAGGCGCGCCGGGCCCGCACGTAAGCGCCGAGCAGTCCGGGGATGCCGAACCCCATCACCAACCCGGCGAGGATGGTCGGTCCGACCACACCGCCGTCGAACCCGCCTTGCGTGGCCAACTGGCCCGCGACGTCCGCGACGCTGAGCAACGCTGCATCGAGCACGGCCGCACCGGCGATGGCTGCGGCGGCGACCGTCCGCGCGCGGTAGGCCGCGACCGCGTACACCACGAAGAACACCGCGAAGCCGGTCTGCATGAACACCGGAAGCAGCATCCGTTGGGCGGCCACCGCCACCATGGTGATCGTCAACCCGACCAGCGGTGCCCGGCGACGGAAGGCCACCCCGGCGCACTCGACAATGACCAGCGTGACCGCCAACCACAGGTGTTCCTGCCCGTCCATGTTGTGCCACGTCGTCGGACGTCCGACGCCGACCAGCACCACGGCTGCGAGCAGGCCGGCGCCCGCTACATCGCGGCGAAGCTCGGTAGTCAGCCCGATCTTCGCCAGCGCCGCGTGCCACCGTGTCATGCGGCCGCGTCCGACCACACGAGACGTCCGGTTCCGAGCATCACCAGCCCGACTGCCCAGCCGCCCAGCAGCAGTCCGGCCGCCGCCCGCCCGAACTCCCTGACCCCGAGGCCGACCTCGTGCAACCCGGCGGCGCTGCCGGTGAAGGCCGCCTCGAGC
>SLDB01000290.1 GCA_007125475.1 Nitriliruptoraceae bacterium
CCGGCGGCTGCGGCCGCGGTCCGGGTCGGCGAGGTAGGCGGCGAGCGCGCCGGCGGCGGCGCCGAACGCGATCCAGAACAGCTTCCGCGGGGTCGTGGTCCGCTTCGATCCGCGCTCGGCGGCGACGTCGGCGGCGACGGCGGCGAGGCGGTCGTCGAGGTCGTCGTCGAGCTCGTCGATCCGGTCACGGATCGCCGCGAGCTCACGGATCAGCGAGACCCCGTCGGTCGAGAGGGCGTCGGCGGTGCGGTCGCGCAGGCCTTCGACGGCCTCGGAGACGCGCCCTCCGACGCGGTCGGAGAGGGTGTCGAACTCCATGGGGGGCTCCTGTGTCGGTGGGATGCGGCACGTCCTCGGGTCGGGGCTCGGGTGTCGGTGGTGCTGCTCGGTGGTGCTGAGGGGCCGGGATCGGGGTTCGTGCCCCGTCGACCGTGGCCCCGAGCGTGCCAGATTGGCGTACGCCGCGCCTCGGTGGTGCGCTCCGAGGCGTCCGGTCGGACAGGTGACCGCGACGGGGGAGGGCTGTCGCGTCCCGGCGGCCGGTACCGTGACCGGGTGTCCGACCCCCGCCTGTTCTCCGATGACGCGCGCACGGATGATGCTGACGCGCGCACGGATGATGCGCGCCCGGAGACGCTGCGTGCCGCCCCTACTGGTGCTCCGCCTCCCGGAGCTGTCCCGGCCGGGATGCCGTTGGCGGCCCGGATGCGGCCGAGGAACCTCGACGAGTACGTCGGTCAGAGCGACGCGCTGGGGGCCGGCGCACCGCTGCGGGCCGTCCTGGACCGCGGCGACGTGCGCTCGTTGATCCTGTGGGGCCCACCGGGGGTCGGCAAGACCTCGCTGGCCGCGGTGATCGCCAGCCACGTCGACGCCGCCTGGACCGAGGTCTCGGCGGTCACCGCCGGGGTGAAGGACGTGCGTCGGCTCATCGAGGAGGGTCGCACCCGCCTCGAGCTCAACGGACGGCGCACCGTGCTGTTCGTCGACGAGATCCACCGCTTCCACAAGGGCCAACAGGACGCCCTGCTGCCGGGGGTGGAGGCGGGGTGGGTCACGCTGGTCGGGGCCACCACCGAGAACCCGTTCTTCGAGTTGAACGCCCCGCTGCTGTCACGGTGCCAGCTGGTCCGTCTCGAGCCGCTCACCGACGACGACGTGCGCACGGTGATCGAACGGGCGCGAACCGACCCGCACCGTGGCCTGGCCGGGCGGGTCACCCTCGCCGACGACGCCGTCGAGCACCTGGTGGGGGTCGCCGACGGTGACGCCCGCGCCGCGCTGTCGGCGTTGGAGGTCGCCGCCGCCGCGGTGGGGGCAGACCGGCCGGGGGCCGACGCCCCCGAGGTCCACCTCGACCTCGACGCGGTGGCCTCGGCGATGCACCGGTTCCGCTACGACAAGCAGGCCGACGGCCACTACGACCAGGTCTCGGCGTTCATCAAGTCGCTGCGGGGCTCGGACCCCGATGCCGCGGTGTACTGGCTGCTGAGGATGCTCGAGTCGGGGGAGGACCCGCGGTTCCTGGCGAGGCGGATGGTGATCTTCGCCTCCGAGGACGTCGGGCTCGCTGACCGGCAGGCCCTGCCGTTGGCCGTGGCGGCGTTCGAGGCCCTCGACCGGGTCGGTCTCCCCGAGGCCCGGTACGCGCTGTCACATGCCGCGGTGGCGCTCGCGGTGGCGCCGAAGTCGAACAGCGTCACCACCGCGATCGCAGCGGCCCTGGAGGTGGTCCGCCGTCACGGCAACCTCCCGGTGCCGCCCCACCTACGTGACGGCCACTACCGTGGTGCCGGCGAACTCGGGCACGGCGTGGGGTACGACTACCCTCACCAGCACCCGAGCGGGTTCGCGGCGGCGCAGCGCTACCTCCCCGACGAGCTCGACGGACGGGAGCTGTACACCCCGAGCCGGCACGGCCACGAGGCGCCGGTCGCCGACCGCCTCGCCGAGCTCCGCGCACAGGCTCGGGCCGCCCGACGGTCCGAGACCGCCGCCGGCCGCCAGGATCCGGACCCCCCACAGGAAGGCGATCGCAGGTGACCGTCAGAGACTGGGCGATCGTGTTCGCGGTGATGTTCTGGGGCCTGCTGGTCGTGGTGGCGTGCTGGACGCTGAGCAAGGTCGCCGGGCTCCTCGAGGAGGCCACGCGGGACCTGCGGGAGACCACCGACCGGATCCTGCCGACCCTCGAGCAGCTCACCGAGACGACGGCCGGGTTGAACGTCGAGCTCGCCCGGGTCGACACCATCATCGCCGGGGTGCAGTCGATCACGTCGACGACCGACCGGCTGGTGAGCGTGCTGCACGCCACGATCTCGAACCCGCTGGTGAAGGTCGCGGCGTTCGCCGCCGGCACGGCACGGGCGGCGAAGCGGCTGCGGGAGTGACGCCGTTGTCGACCGGAGGTGCCCGGTGATGCGCGTGTTCAGCCTCGCCCTCGGCCTCGGGGCCGGCGTCGTCCTCGGTGTCGCGGCCGGGCGACGGCTCGAGGAGGCCCAGCGCGCCGTGGCGCCGACCG
>SLDB01000194.1 GCA_007125475.1 Nitriliruptoraceae bacterium
GAGCTCGATCCGCTGCCGGAGACCTACGACGAGCTCCTCGACCAGATGCGTGGGCTGAACTGGCTCGGCTCCCGCGACCGACTGGGCACCTCGGGGAACGCGAACGGGCGGTTGGTCACGGGGCATCCGCTGTTCCTGCAGCGGCTGTGGCGTGCCCAGGAGTACCTGGATGCCGTCCCGCACGACTCCAGCTACGCGGAGCTGTTCCCCGGCTTCGGGGCGAACAGCGACTGGCGGACCGACTCGCGCTATGAGGGCTCGAAGAGTTACCACGTGCTGGGGATGGCGCTCGACATCGCCGGGGGCCGCAATCCCTGGATCGGGAGTCCGTTCCAGATGACCCGGCGGCACGAGGACCACTGGATCATCTTCCGGGCGGTCTGGCTGATGCGCAGCACCCCGGGGCTCCGCGACGCGACCTCGATCTCGCCGGTGCGCAGCGCAGCCTGGGCACGTGAGTACCCGCCAGGCAGCAGCGGTGAGCTCTGGGACCGCTACGACCGGGCCAACCGCGCGGTGAAGGCCTACCTCGCCCTGGCCGCCGGGCTGGCGGCAGCCGACGCCCGGGACGAGGAGGACCCCGAGTCGGAGCACGAGGCCGTGGACGACGACGCGGAGCGGTACGAGGACGAGCTCCGGTCGCTGCTCGAGGACCTCGGAGCGCGTCCCGAGATCCCCGAGGGCGCCGATCGCACCAACCGTATGGACGACCTCCTCGACACGCCGAGCGGCGAGGACCGCCAGTGGACGGAGGTGGGCGAGTTCCTCCCCGACGACCACCCGCCGGGAGACCTCGAAGGTGGCGGGTTCGACGCGTGGCGGGCGGCGCTGGTCGCCGACCACGCGACGATCGACGGTCGTGGAGGTGGAGGGATCACCCTCGAGTACGGGTTCATGGATCTTCCCCGCATCCTCGTGGTCGCGATGCGTGACCACGCGCAGCTGAGCTGGGCCGCCTGCGACTTCGGACAGGTGGACAACGGCGACTTCATGCACTTCGACCTGCGGGAACCGGGGCTCCCCGGGCACGCGGGCCGCCCCTTGGAGAACTTCCGCACGGGCATCTGACCGCGTCCGTCCCCGGGTGATCCGAGCACGACACCGGCGACCATCGAGCACCAGCACCGTGGCAGGCACCCCACCCCTGCGCGATGATGTGGGGAGCGACGAGCCGGAGGAGGCGTGCCCATGACGAGGGTCGATGAGGCAGCGGTGTCGCGGGTGGTTTCTCGTGACGGCACGGAGATCGGGTACTGGACGTCGGGGGTGGGTCCACCGCTCGTGCTGGTGCACGGGCTGCTGGGTGATCACACGCGCTGGGCGGCGCTTCGGCCGCACCTCGAGTCGCACGTCACCGTCCATGCGATGGACCGCAGGGGTCGGGGGGCGAGCGGCGACGCGCCGGGTTACGAGCCGCACCGCGAGGTCGAGGACGTCATCGCGGTGGTCGAGGCGGTGGCGGCGGCCTCGGGGACCGACGTGGATGTCTACGGCAGCTCCGGCGGCGGGCTGTTCGCGCTGGCTGCGGCGGCTCGGACATCGCGGATCCGTCGGCTGGTGCTGTTCGAGGCCCCGGTGGGAGCCGGCCAGGAGATGAAGCCTGCTGAACTGCAGGACGAGCTCGATGCCCTGCTGGCCGCCGATGATCGTGAGGGGGTGCTGGTCGCCGCCTACCGCCGACTCGTGGGCCTGTCCGACGCGGAGATCGAGCATCTGCGCGGACAGCCGGCGTGGCCGAACCGGCTCGCGGCGGCGCACACGGTGCCACGTGAGCTGCGGCCGGCGCCGCGGGAGGTGTTGGCGCTGGAGGAGCTGGGGAGCATCGAGGTTCCGACCCTGGTCCTCGTCGCCAGTGACAGCCCCGAAGCCTTCGGCGTCTGCGCGCGCAACGTGGTCGATGCCATGCCTGATGCGCGTGCGACCGTGCTCGAAGGCCAGGGGCACGGCGCGGAGATGTTCGCCCCTCAGGTCGTCGCCGAACCGGTGTTGGCGTTCCTCGACCCCGCCGCGTAGCGGAACCTGTGGTGAGCTCGGTCCCGTGATCGAGGTCGCGCCCGCGTGCCGGCGGACGCTGGTCGGCCACCGGCGATCGGAGCGGGGCACGGCTCACAGGGTGGGTTTGACCACCATCGCGACGATCACGACCAGCAGGAGAACCACATCCAGGGAGTTGCCGAGCGTCGCTCGACGCAACGCGGCAGCCACCGTCGCCTCGTCGGCCCCGTCGGCCATCAGCGCGAGGAAGCGCTTCCCCGCCGGGGCGGCGACCACGCCCTGCGCCACCCCGGAGGCGACGATCCCGCCGAAGCCGATGAGGATCCACAGCTCGCCGAAGCCGTAGGCGTCCGAAGTGGCGACCAGGGCGATGCCGAAGCCGACGGTCGCCAGCCCGGCCGGGACGAACAGGCGGTTGCCCACCGCCTGTGACTGCTGGGCGATCGAGGCCAGGGTGGTGTGGTCGTGGATCCGGGCCAGCTGCCGGTGCAGCACCAGCAGCCCGAGCCCGCCACCGACCCACGCGATCGCACCGACGAGGTGCAGCAGGCGGAGCAGCTCGTAGCGGGTCACGAGCCGCCTCGGAGCATGGGCCGGCCGGGGAGGCACGTTGCGTGGCGGTCAGCGGACATCGAGGGTCCCCTGCATCGACTCGTGGCCGGGCACGTCGCACAGGAACGTGTAGCGGCCGGGGTCGAGGTCGACGCCGACGCGGACCGCGCTGGAGCCCGGCAGCGCCGCCCGCACGTCGGTGCCTTCGATCACCAACGTGTGGTGGAACGGGTCCTGGTTGTCGACCCACAGCACCGACGCGCCGGCGGCGAGCTCGACGCGCTCGGGGAACGTCGAGCGCACCGCCTCGACGGTGATGTCGCCGTCCCGGCGGGTGTCGGCCTCGACCCCCGACGACGCGATCAGCGAGACCACCACCGCCAGGGCCGCGAGGACGGCCGCGCCCACGGCGACCGGACGTCGCGCCACCGACCAGCTGGGGCGGAGCCCCGTCACCGCGCCCACGAGGGTGACCGTCACCGTCAGCGCGACGAGGGCCTCGGAGACGAAGCTCGCCGGCGACTCCGGGTGCGCCAGGTTCTCCACGAAGAAGGGGACGCTGCCCACCAGGTGGACCAGGGCGAGCAGACCCACCGCGACCAGCAACCACCGTGGGCGCCGTGCCGCCAGTGCCGCGGCGACGACGAGGTAGAGCACGGCGAACCCGGCCAACGGGGGGATGACCTCCCGTGCCAGGACCTGGATCGCGATCAGCACGGCGACGACAGCGAGCGCGGCGCCGGCGGTGTAGCGGTCGCCGGCCGCCGGCGGGGCGGTGACGCCGACCGCACCCTGCCGCTCGAGGGTGGTGGACATGGCGGTGCTCCTTGGGTGGGGGGTCAGGGGCGGGGGGTCAGGACCGGGCGATCCGGACCCGGCGGTTCCAGGCCAGTTGCGCGACGACGAGGAGGACGACGGCGGACAGCAGCGCGTGCAGCACGCCGTGCCGGGCGGGCCCGTCCTGGAGTGCGGCGGCGACCTGCAGGACCTCCAGCGGGCCCCACAGCGGCAGCGCGCGGGCCACGACGGTGTCGGGCGGCACGCTCATCCCCACCCCGACGACGCCGATCAGCACCAGCGTCCCCTCGAGCTCGCGTGGGACCAGCGCCCCGATCGCCAGCCCCAGCGGCACCGACACGACGGCCATCAGCACCAGCGCGAGGACGGCGAGCACCGGTTCGACCAGCAGCGCTGAGGACCGCCACAACAGCTGCGGGGCGAAGAGGAGCACCAGTCCCAGGCCGAGGGCGAACAGGACCACGAGCCGTCCGGCCAGTCCCTGGTGCGACGATGCGCCCGCCAGGGCCAACCGAGGCTCGGCGCGGCGCCAGCCCAGCAACCCGAACAGGCCGGCAGCGGCCACCGCCCACGACACCCCCATCGAGCCGGCCAGCAGGCTGTACGCCTCGTCGGCCGGCACCGAGTAGTAGAACGCCGCCGGCAGCAGCACGAACAGCGTCATCACGGCCCGTCGGCGCAGCAGGTCGCGGGCCTGCATCTCGGCGACCACCAGGGTGGGAGCGAGGGCGGTCACGGGGTCACCTCCGGGGATGCCGACGCCGGGCTGATGCCCGTCACCTGGGCAGGGGCGACGATCCCGTCGCGGACCTCGACGACCCGGTCGACACGGCCGAGCTCGGTGAGCAGATGGGTGACGATCACGACGCCACGTCCCTCGTCGCGCCACGTGTCGACGTGGGCCCAGAAGTCGATGTAGGAGCCCAGGTCGAATCCCTGGTAGGGCTCGTCGAGGAGGAGCACCGTGGGATCGCCGAGGAGCGCGAGCGCCAGGTTGAGCTTCTGACGGGTGCCGCCCGACAGGTCCCGGGCGACCGCGCGTTCGTCGGGTGCGACCCCGAGCGCCTGGAGGAGCCGACCGCCGCGCCGGCGCGCCTCGGCACGTGGCAGCCCGGCGGCCGCACCGAAGAGCACCGTGTGCTGGGCCGGGGTGAGCAGCTCCACCAGGCCCGGCTCCTGCGGGCAGTACCCCACCGGCCCGTCACGGTGGACGCTGCCCGCATCGGGGGTGAGCACGCCGGCGCACAGCTGCAGCAGGGTGGACTTCCCGGTCCCGTTCTCCCCGATCACCGCGACGGCCTCCCCGGGTGCGACGGTGAGCTCGCCGTCGCGGAGCACCTCGCGGCGGCCGTAGCGCTTGGCCAACCCGCTGGCCTGCAACGCCGGTGCGTACCCGGCGTGCCCCGTGGTCGCCCGCATCACCACCCCACCTCCCCGCTGCCGGTCAGGGCGACGTCGTCGCACGGATCGTCGAGATCCCCAACAGCAGCACCCACAGCGTCGTGAGTCCTCCCAGCGCGCCGAAGCCCACCAGCAGGGCCGGCACCTCGGCACCGGCGGCCAGCGGCAACCCGATCAGCACCGCCGTCACCGATCCCAGGACCAGTCCGCCGGCGGCGAGCCAGCGTGGGACGACCCCCGAGCGGAGCATCGCCACCCCGTAGAGGCCGAGCGCGCCCCAGTAGGCCACGATCGACAGGTACCAGACGAAGTCGTCGGCGCGGTTCAGCGCCACCGCCACCGCGTACTCCGAGCCACCTGTCTCGCCGCCCGCCGCCGACCACGCGACGGCGGCGCCGGTGGCCGCCAGGCCGAGCGCGCCCGCCGTCGTGAACAGCGCGATCCCGACGACGGCCAGGTGCCGCGCGAGACGTTCCCACACGGCCGCGGCGCCTTGCAGCCAGCCTGCGAGCCCGATCAGCCCGGCGGTGACCGCCCACAGTCCGAGGGTGAGCGCCACGAAGCTGGCCTGGCGCCGCGCCTCGGCTTCAACCATCATCGTCAGCACCGCGGGGACGTCCCACGGGTCCGCGGCCCGTGGGAACGCGATGTTGGCCACCAGGAGCACGACGGCTCCTCCGGTGAGCGCCGCCCCGGCGAGGCGTGTGCCCGGTTCCGACTGTGCTCGCACCGCCGTCATCGCCGTACCTCCGTTCGGGTGCGTGGCACCACCACGCGGTAGCGGACCTCCACGACCCGCCGCCAGCGTTGCCGGGGCCGGATGGCGGCCGGGGACGTCGGGGCGGGGGTGCGGTCCATGCCGGCGACGCTACGGACACCGCCTCGGCCCGCCCATCCCGCTGGCCGCCGACGTCGTTCCGGCTGTCCCCAACGGGGCCCGGAGGCCAACCCCCTGGCCACCCTGGGGGTGGTGGGGCATGATTGGTCGGTGACCATCCGCCAGCGACTGCCTGCGCTGCTGCTCCTGGCCGGAGCCGTGGCCCTCGTCACCACCGTGCCGGTGGTGTTCGTCGACCACGGCGTCGCCAAGGAGCTGCCGTGGGTCTCCGGCATCGCGGTGTTCTTCGCGGCAGCCGTCCTGGTGTGGCGCCGACGTCCCGACCATCCCGCGGCGTGGTGGTTCGCCGTCGCGGGTGCGCTGGTCGTGATCGTGCAGATGCTCGACGGCCTGCTGCTGCGGATCAGCGCGAGCGCGGAACCGGCGGTGCTCGCCTGGGCGGTGCTCGGCTACCAGCTCACCTCCACGGTCGGGATGGTGGCGCTGGCGCATCTGTTCGGTCTGTTCCCCGACGGGCGGGTACGCCACGCCTACGAGCGTCGCGTACTGACCGGGTTGTGGTGGCTGCTGGCGCTCCCACCGCTGGTGCTCCTGGGCCGACCCACGCTGCTGCTGCCCAGCTACCACCAGCTCGCCGACGTCCCCAACCCCTACCACCTGACCGGCCTCGCCCCCCTCGGTGCCGTGGCCGGCGTCGGCGTGGAGCTCCTCCCGGCGGTGTTCGTGCTGGGTGCGTTCCTGCTGGTGCCCCGCTACCGGCGCGCCGACGCCGCCGACCGGCAACGGATCCGGTGGCTGCTGCCGCCGATCATGTTCGCGGCGGTGGTGGTGGCCATCGACCTCATCGCCTGGCGCCGGTTCCCGGACGGGTCACCGTCGTTGGTCGCCGAGGTCGGGCTCACCGCCCTGTGGATCCTCGCGATCGCCTCTCTGCCGATCGCGATCGCGATCGCGCTGCTGCGCCCGACGCTGCTCGACGTCGACCAGGTCATCCGCAAGTCGCTGGTGTACGGCGTGCTGTGGTCGTTGATCGCGCTGACGTACGTGGCTGCGGCGGCCGGGCTGGGGATGCTGGCGGGCCGGCGGTTCCCGCTCGGGCTCGCGATCGCCCTGACGGTCGCAGCCACCCTGCTGTTCCAGCCCGCCCGCCGGCGGCTCGAGCGCGCCGCCGACCGGTGGGTCTTCGGCCGGCGCGCGGACCCGACCCGGCTGATCACCGACCTCGGTGCGACGTTGGCGGAGACCCTGGAGCTGGAGCGCCTGCTGCCACGGATGGCCGACACCCTCCAGGAGGGGCTGGGGTTGCGCTGGGCCCGCGTCCGCCTGGACCCGTCGGCGCCGCTGGACGCGGAGGAACCGGCGCTGACGGTGCCGATCGTCCTCGACGGTGAGCGGCTCGGGGTGGTCGAGTGCGGTCCCCGGGAGGGCGGGGCGCTGAGCGAGGGCGGGGCGCTGAGCGCCGACGACGAGGCGGTGGTCACCACCTTCGCCCGCCAGGCCGCCCTGGCGGTACGCAACGTCCGGCTCACCGCCGAGCTGGAGCGTTCCCGGGCCCGGCTGGTACGGGCCCAGGACGTCGAGCGGCGCCGGATCGAGCGTGACCTCCACGACGGGGTGCAGCAGGATCTCGTGGGGCTGATCGGCCAGGCCGCGCGGGTGCGTAGCCACCTCGACGACGAGTCGGCCGGCTCGGCGCTGGCCGACCTGCAGGACGGTCTCCACCACGTCCTCGCCGATCTGCGTGAGCTCGCACACGGCATCCATCCCAGCCTCCTCAGCGACCGCGGCCTCCTCGCCGCCGTCGAGGCACTGGCTGCCCGCAGCGCGGTCCCGGTGTCGGTGTGGGCCGACCCTCAGCTGCGGGATCGGCGGCTCCCGGAGGCCGTCGAGGGGGCCGGCTACTTCACCGTCGCCGAGGCGCTGGCCAACGCCGGCAAGCACGCCGCGGCGAACCGCATCGACGTCAGCCTGGCACGCAGCGGCGAGGGACTGCGCATCACGGTGTGCGATGACGGGGCCGGCTTCGACCCGGCCACCGCCGTCGGGGAGGGCCTGGCCAACCTCAGCGAACGGCTGGCCGCGCTCGGTGGTCGGCTGGAGGTCGCCAGTCACCCCGGTGATGGCACCACCGTGACGGCGCGGCTGCGGGCCGCCGATGGGTGAGCGGCTGCGTGTCGCGATCGCCGAGGACCACTACCTGGTCCGCGAGGGCACGCGGCGTGCCCTCGAGGACAGCGGCGTCGTCGAGGTCATCGCCGCGGTCGGGACGGCGATCGAGCTCGAGCAGGTCGTCGCCCGCCAGCACCCCGACGTGGTGGTCACCGACATCCGTATGCCGCCGGGACATCACACCGAGGGCATCGACGCGGCCCACCGCATCCGTGCGGCACATCCCCGGGTCGGGGTCGTGGTGCTCTCGCAGTACGCGGAGTCGACCTATGCCCTCGAGCTCCTCGGAGGCGGGACCGCCGGGTTCGCCTACCTGCTCAAGGAGCGCGTCGGCGACCCCCGGCAGCTCGTCCACGCCGTCACCGAGGTCGCCGCCGGCGGCTCGGTGGTCGACCCGGACGTCGTCGCCGCGTTGGTGAGCGGCACCGCCCGGGGCCGCTCGACGCTTCAGGCCCTCACCGACCGGGAGCGGGACGTGCTCGAGCGGATGGCTCAGGGCCGGACCAACGCGGCGATCGCCGCCCAGCTCCATCTCTCCGAGTCGTCGATCGAGAAGTACGCGACCTCGATCTTCGCCAAGCTGGGCTTCCGCGACGAGCCCGAGACCCACCGCCGCGTCGCCGCGGTGCTCACCTTCCTGGGAGACGCCGGTCGCGCCCGGCCGCTGTGACCCGGAACGCTGAAGCGTCCAGGGTCCGGGACCACCGCGGCGCGGCGGGCGAGCTGCTGCCGCAGGTCGCCCCGGCCCCGGTCGTCCCGTGCGGTCAGGAGACGTCGGCGGGGACCGAGGCGCAGTCGGGGCAGCGGGCACGGAACGTGACCTCGACGCCGAGGAGCTCGAAACCGTGCTGCTGGTCGGCCGGGAGCCGGGGCTCGTCGGCCCGGACGTCGAGGATCCGCCCGCAGTCGACGCACACCAGGTGGTGGTGGCGGTCGCCGACGTTCGGGTCGTAACGCTTCCGCCCGTCGGCGTGGGGCATCTCGGCGAGCTCGCCCATCCCGACGAGCTCGTTGAGGGTGTTGTACACCGTCGCGCGGCTGACCTCGGGCAGCAGCGCGCGGGCGCGTTCGAACACCTCGTCGGCGGTGAGGTGGACGTGCTCGCCGGTCAGTACCTCGGCGATGACGCGCCGCTGCGCCGTCAGGCGCCACTCGCGCCTGCGCAGGCGGGCCACCAGCGGTTCCACGGTGGTTCCTCGAGCGGAGGGGACGGATCTGACGGACGCTACCAGAGATCGTCGGGATCCAAGAGCCGGTTGCCTCCACCCTTGGAACTGTTCTATGTTCGGGGACACAGCACGCGACGTGGTCGATCCATCCCCGCCCGGCCCGGCCTCGGGCCTCGAGGCGCCCGACCGTTCGAGGAGGACATCGTGTCCGACGACACGCCCACCCGCCCGCAGTGGGCGGCCCGCACGACCCCGAGCCTGCACGGCAACGAGCACTGGTGGCCGGACCAGCTCAACCTCAGCATCCTGCACCAGCGGCACCCCGACGCCAGCCCGTTCGGTGAGGACTTCGACTACCGCGAGGCGTTCTCGCACCTCGACGTCGACCAGCTCACCGCCGACGTCGACGCGCTGATGACCGACTCGCAGGACTGGTGGCCGGCCGACTGGGGCCACTACGGGCCGTTCTTCATCCGCATGTCGTGGCACGCCGCCGGGACCTACCGCGCCGTCGACGGCCGCGGTGGCGGCGGCACCGGCGCCCAGCGCTTCGCGCCGCTGAACAGCTGGCCCGACAACGGCAACCTGGACAAGGCCCGCCGGCTGCTGTGGCCGATCAAGCAGAAGTACGGCGAGAAGATCTCGTGGGCCGATCTGCTGGTGTTCGCCGGCAACCGTGCCCTGGAGACGATGGGCTTTGGCACCTTCGGGTTCGGATTCGGTCGTCCGGACATCTGGGCCCCCGAGGACGACATCTACTGGGGCCCGGAGACCGAGTGGCTGGCCACGAACGAC
>SLDB01000161.1 GCA_007125475.1 Nitriliruptoraceae bacterium
GCCGCACCCCCGGCAGTGTCGGGGTGCCGGGAGCCGGTATGCCGATCCGCACACCGGGCACCGGGGGTCGGGGGCCGGCGGCGTCGTGGTCTCCGTGCTCACCCGGCCCCCTCACCACGTCCACCACGTCGTCGATGCCCGGAGGCTACGCCTCCGTGGTCGTCGGGGAGTGTCGGTGCCCGGCGGCTGTGGACCGCCGGGCACCGCGACGCCCGGTGGCCTCAGTCCCCGGAGACGAAGAACCGCCACTCGCCGTCGAGCGAGATCCCGGCACGCCACCCGAGGTAGCCCTCGCCGGTCCCGGCGACGGCATCGAGGTCATCGACCCAGTCCAACTCGGCCCAGGCCTCGTCGGTGGTGTCCTCGGCGCGACCGGTCGTCACCCGGGGGAAGACCACCACCTCGCCGCCGTCGGCGATGGCGGGTGTCGTCGCCAGGACCTGGGCGAGTCGGAGGAATGGCGCCTCGCCGGCCTCCTCGAGGTCCCACCAGTACCCGATCGCATCGCCCTCGTCGGCGAAGGAGTACGTGAACTGCCCCGACTCCTCGATCGCGGTCATCAGCAGCTGCTCGTCGCAGCGCAACGCGGCGTCGATGAGGAAGTCGCGGGCGGCAACGACCTCGGCTGGGACGTCTCCGGCGTCGCGGACCGTAACCGACTCGCCGTGCGCCGAGCAGTCCGGGTCGTCGGGGTCGGGGGCGGAGCGGACGTCGTCGCCGGCCGTGTCGTCGGTCCCGGTGCCGGGCGCGTCATCGGCTGCCTCACCGTCGTCGCCGTCGGTGTCGTCGGCGTCCGGGGACGCGTCGTCACCGGCGTCGTCACCCGCGTCGTCTTCCTCCTCACCCTCCTCGGTGTCGGTGTCGGTGTCGGTGCCGGCGTCGGGGTCGTCGGCACCCGCGCACCCGGCGAGTACCAGGGCCAGCGCGGTGGCCAGGGCGATGGGAACGCCGGCCCGGCGGGCGCGGACGCGGGGTCGTGGGGTGCTCATCCTGAGGTCCTGTCTCACCGGCACACGGTGGGCCCGTGCGCGCTGTAGGGGATGACGCCGGTCGGTCGGACGTGGTTGCCGCACGCCCGGCGATGTGCGTCCTGCGCCCGCCATCCTGGTGTCGCCGTCACGGTGCCCGGCCACCACGGGCACAGACAGGGCCGGTCGTCACCGACCAGGGGGCCGGAAGGCGCCACCCCGTCACCGTCGGGGTGGCCCGTGCCGACGCCGTGTCCACCGGCACGATCGTGGTTGCCGGACGACTACGGTCGTCGCCGCCGCCGAGAAGGAGCCGCCACGTGCGGGATGTCGCCGCGATCGTCCTCGCCGCCGGGAAGGGGACCCGGTTCCGGTCGGAGCGGGCCAAGGTCCTGCACCGCGCCGCGGGGAGGAGCCTGGTCGGTCACGTCCTCGAGGCCCTGGATCCACTGGGGTTGGGGCAGGTCCTGGTGGTCGTCGGTCATCAGTCCGACGCGGTCTCCGCCGAGGTGACGGCGACCGGTGTCGGCGGGTGCGCCACGGTGCTGCAGCCCGAGCAGCGGGGCACCGGTCACGCGGTCCAGACCGCCGTCCCCCACCTCGCTGACGGGGTGCGACGCGTCGTGGTCGTCCCGGGTGACACCCCCCTGCTGACGACCGAGTGGCTGCGGCGGTTGCTCGAGGCCGGTGACGACGGGGGAGGGGCGATGCTCACCGCCGAGCTCGACGACCCGACGGGGTACGGCCGGGTGATCCGGGGAGGCGACGGCGACGTGCGCGGCGTGGTCGAGGAGCGCGACGCCTCCGATGGTCAGCGGCGGATCCGCGAGATCAACGCCGGGATGTACGTGTTCGACCGTTCGGTGCTCGACGAGGTGATCGCCGGCCTCGACGATGCCAACGCCCAGGGCGAGCTGTACCTCACCGACGTCGTCGCCCGCCTCGCCGCCGACGGTCGTACCGTGCGGGCGACGGCGGCACCGGCCGACGTCGTCGCCGGGGTGAACGATCGCGCACAGCTCGCCGAGGCGGCGGCCGTGCTGCGTCGCCGCCACCTGCACCGGCTGATGACCGAGGTCGGCGTCACCGTCACCGATCCGGCGGCGACGTACGTCGACGTCGACGTCGAGGTCGGTGCCGACACCGAACTGCTGCCGGGGACGATCCTCGAGGCGGGGACCCGTGTGGGGAACGGGGCGGTGATCGGACCCGACACCCATCTGACGGGGTGCGACGTGGGTGACGGTGCGGTGGTGCACTCCACCCGGGGTGACGACGCCGTGATCGGCGCCGGCGCGAACGTCGGGCCGTTCACGCACCTGCGGACCGGGACCCGACTGGGGGACCGGACCCGTGCCGGTGCGTTCGTCGAGACGAAGAACGCCGTCGTCGCGGAGGGCTCGAAGGTCCCGCACCTGGCCTACCTCGGCGACGCCGTCGTCGGCACCGGGGTGAACGTCTCCTGCGGGGTGATCACGGTGAACTACGACGGAGCCGTGAAGTCGCAGACCACGATCGAGGACGGTGCGTTCGTGGGCTGCGACACGATGCTCATCGCGCCGGTGACCGTCGGGGCCGGTGCCTACACCGCCGCGGGTTCGGTGATCACCGACGACGTCCCCGCCGATGCCCTGGCGATCGCACGCAGCCGCCAGAGCGTCAAGGAGGGGTGGGCCGCCCGCCGGCGCGAACACGGCTGAGCGGGTCGTTTCGACGCGATCGGAACGCGGCCGCTACGGTCCCGATCCCACCCGCTCACGCCGCCGTCGGGGATCACGTGGAAGTCGTCACCAAGAAGCGGATGATGATCTTCTCCGGGTCCTCGTACCCGGAGCTCGCCGACGAGGTCGCCGATCACCTCGGGATGCGTGTCGGGGACGTGAAGCTGTCGCAGTTCGCCAACGGCGAGCTGTACGCCAGGTTCAGCGAGTCCGTCCGCGGCGCCGACGTCTTCGTGATGCAGTCGCACAGCAGCATCCCCGGGGGGATGAGCCTCAACGACTTCGTGATCGAGCAACTGATCATGCTCGACGCCCTCAAGCGCGCCTCGGCGAAGCGGACCGTCGCCGTGATCCCCTTCTACGGCTACTCGCGCTCCGACA
The DNA here is from genome assembly GCA_007125475.1 of Nitriliruptoraceae bacterium. Taxonomy (GTDB): domain Bacteria; phylum Actinomycetota; class Nitriliruptoria; order Nitriliruptorales; family Nitriliruptoraceae; genus SLDB01. The sequence goes on from SLDB01000161.1 coordinate 3,071, forward strand.
AGAAGGCGCAGTCGCGCGAGGCGATCGCGGCCCGGATGATCGCGGACATGTACGAGTCGGTCGGTGTCGACCGGATCATGTCGGTCGACCTGCACACCGGTCAGATCCAGGGGTTCTTCCACGACCCGTTCGACCACCTCACGGCGTTGCCGTTGCTCAAGCACTGGATCGAGGAGAACACGTCGGCCGACGACCGGGTGATCGTCTCGCCGGACGCCGGGCGTGTCCGCCTCACCGAGAAGTTCGCCGGTCACCTCGGGGCGGACATCGCGATCCTGCACAAGCGGCGGGACCCGACGAAGCACAACGTCTCGGAGACGCTGGACGTCATCGGGGAGGTCGACGGCCGGACGGTGATCCTCGTCGACGACATGATCGACACCGCCGGGACGATCTGCGGCGCCGCGGAGCTGCTGGTGCAGCGCGGCGCCAGGCGCGTCATCGCCTGCGCCACACATCCGCTGTTCTCCGGGCCGGCGGTGCAGCGCCTCGCCGACTCGCCGATCGAGACCGTGGTGGTCACCAACACGATCCCCATCCCCGCCGAGCGTCGCAGCGACAAGCTCGTCGTCCTCTCGATCGCGCCGATCCTCGCGTCGGCGCTTCGGGCGGTGTTCGAGGACGAGTCGGTCTCCGAGATCTTCCAGGGCGAGAACGTCTGAGCCGGGCTCCGGTTGCCGCCCCGGTGAGGGCGCCGGTACGCTCATCATCTACGGCCCGTGTCGAACCGCGGGCCGTGACGCGTGCCGGGTCGACGAAGCGTCCCCAGTGGGCACCTGCCCCGGCGACGCCCCCGCGTGACACCTCGCCGCCGACACGGTGACCGACCCGCGACGGGGACCTTCCCACCAGGAGCACGACGTTGGCAGATCAGGTCCAACTCCACGCAGAGCCCCGCACCGACCTGGGCAAGAACGCCTCCGGACGGCTGCGCGGCCGCGGCCGGGTACCGGCGATCCTCTACGGCTACCAGGTCGAGCCGACGACCGTGCACGTCGACGCTCTCGAGCTCTATCACGCGTTGCACACCGAGGCCGGGAGTAACGCCCTGATCCGGTTGGAGCTCGACGGCGACACCCACCTCACCGTCGCCCGTGACCACCAGCGACACCCGGTGAAGGGCGACTCGCTGCACGTCGACTTCCTCGCCGTCGACCGGGACTCCCAGATCGCCGTCGACATCCCGGTGCACCTGGTCGGCGAGGAGGACGCCGCCGACGACGGTGGGGTGCTGAACCAGATCCTGTACACGGTCCCGATCCTGGTCAAGCCGCTGGACGTCCCGAACTACTTCGACCTCTCCGTGGAGGGTCTCGAGATCGGCGACGTGCTCCGGGTCGAGCAGCTCGCCGACCAACTCCCCGAGGGTGCCGAGTTCGATATCGACACCGAGCGCACCGTCGTCACGATCAACGCCCCGATCTCCGAGGAGGAGCTCGAGGCCCTCGAGGAGGGTGTCGACGCCGGCGCCGACGACGAGGAGCCCGAGGTGGTCGGTGAGTCCGACGGGGAACCGGCCGACGACGCCGGGTCCGGGGACGCCGACGACGAGGACTGATCGCCGACGGTGTGGGGACGACGCCGCAGGGTACGAGGTGCCCGATCCGGGACGGAGGAGTCCGTGGCCGACGACCGCTGGCTGGTGGTCGGTCTCGGCAACCCCGGTGAGCGGTACGCGGCGACCCGGCACAACGTCGGTGCCGATGCCGTCCGGGTGTTCGCTGACCGGCACGGGGCGTCGCTGAAGGTGAACAAGCGCACCCGGTGTGAGGTCGCCGAGGTCGTCGAGTCCGGGGTCCGGTTCGCGGCCGCGGTGCCGACGAGCTACATGAACGAGTCCGGCGGGCCGGTGCAGGCCGCCGCGGCGTGGTTCAAGGTCCCCCTCGAGCGGATCGTGGTATGTCACGACGACCTGGACCTGCCGGTGGGTTCGCTGAGGGTCAAGCGTGGGGGCGGGAACGCCGGGCACAACGGCCTCAAGGACCTCGATCGGGCGTTCGGCTCGCCTGAGTACCTGCGCGTACGACTCGGTGTCGGACGCCCGCCCGGGCGACAGCCCGCCCGGGACCACGTCCTGCGACGGTTCACCGCCGACGAGCGGCGTATCGTCGACGTCGTGCTCGAGGAGGCGGCGGACGCCATCGTCGCGCTCGCCGTGGACGGTGTCGAGGCCACGCAGAACCGCTATCACCGCCGTGACTGACGTCTCGGCGACGTTCCGCCCCACGGGGCCGAGGAGGCTGCGGTGAAGGAGAAGTTCCGACAGTTCGGCGAGGCGTTCCGCCAGCTGCGCTCGGTCGACGACCGCATCGTGGTCTACCTCACCGCGGCCGGCCTCCTCGGCCTGCTGGTCGGTGCCGGGCTCGGCTCGCTGATCACGATCTGGGCGATGCCGGTGTTCGCGTTGCTCTTCGCCTGGATCGCGGTGATGACGGTGTTCAACCGTCGTCTGCAGAAGGCCCAGTACCGGGCGATCGAGGGGCACGTCGGGGCGGCCGCGGCCGTGCTGGAATCGATGCGGGGCCAGTGGTTCGTCAGCCCCGGTGTGGTGGTGAACGCCAAGCAGGACATGGTGCACCGGGTCCTGGGCCGGTGCGGGATCGTCCTCGTCGGCGAGGGTGCTCCCCAGCGTGTCCGGGGGCTCCTCGCCAAGGAGCGCAAGCGCCTCGACCGTCTCGTCGGTGAGGTCCCCGTGACCACGTTGGTGGTCGGTGACGGCGACGACGAGGTCCCGCTGAAGAAGCTGCAGAGCAAGCTCACCAAGCTCCCGCGGAAGCTGAAGAAGACCGAGGTTCCCAAGCTCGAGCGCAAGCTCAAGCCCCTCGACCGCACCCCGCCGGTCCCCAAGGGGATCGACCCGTTCGCGGCGGCGAACCGCAAGCGGCCGAAGCCCCGGTGACACCGGTCACCGGGTTGCAGCCCCCGATGACCCCGGCGAGGACACCGTGAGCCAGACGGGCCGGACACCGTCGGGTACGCCGCGGGGGGTCGACGACGTCCTCGACCCGGGCCTCGCGGTCGGGGCGCTCGCCGCTGCGCTGCGGCCGGCGCGCCGCGCCTGGGACACCGCCGTCCTCGACGAGGACCTCGTCTCGCCTCCGTCGCTGCGCCCCTACCTCCTCGCCCTCCTCGCCGAGCGGGCCGCACCGTTGCTGGTGGTCACGCCGCGGACCTCGGACGCCGAGGCCGTCGCCGACGGCCTCGGCGCCTACCTCGGCGAGGACCGGGCGGCGGTGTTCCCGGCGTGGGAGACGCTGCCGCACGAACGTCTCTCGCCGCAGCCGGCGATCGTGGGACGTCGGCTGGCGGTCCTGGACCGCCTCGCCCACCCTCACGCCCACGCCGAACCGCTCCTGGCCGTCGTCGCGCCCCTACGGGCGGTGCTGCAGCCCATGGATCCGCGGCTGGGTCGACAGCGGCCGCTGGAGCTGGACCGGAGCTGGTCGGGGTTCGACGAGCTGGTCGTGGGCCTGGCGTCGCTCGGGTACAGCCGTGCCCCGCAGGTGCAGGCCCGTGGGGAGTTCGCGGTGCGCGGGGGGTTGATCGATGTCTTCCCCACCGCCGCCGAGCACGCCGTGCGGGTCGAGTTCTTCGGTGACGACGTCGAGTCGTTGCGCACGTTCGGGGTCGCCGACCAGCGCTCGATCGACGACGTCCATCGCGTCACCCTCGACGCCGCCCGGGAGCTCGTCCTCGACGACGTGGTGCGCCGACGTGCCCGCGAGGCGATCGAACGCCTCCCGCACCTGGCCGACGAACTCGAACGTCTCGCCGAGGGTGAGGCCTTCGACGGCGCCGAGTCGCTGGCGATGGTCCTCGAGCCGTCCCCGGCGCTCCTCCCCGAGTTCCTGGGTGACCACGCCGGGATCGCCCTGGTTGACCCGATCGTCCTCCAGGAGCGGGCCGCGAAGCTCCGCGAGGAGGCCGAGGTCCTCGCCGAGACCGCGTGGCGTACCACCGCGGGCGCCGGGGGGCCGGCACCGGTCTCGGACGCGGCCGGGTTCGCCAGACCCGAGGAGGTGCTCGCCCGGGGCCCCGAGCGGATCTGGCGGCTGGCGCCGTTCGGTGCCGCAGAAGGGGCCCGGTTCGACGCCGCCCCGTGGGAGTCCTTCCGTGGCGACGTCGTCGCGTTCGCCGAGCGGGCCCGGCGCCTGCTGCACGCCGGGTTGCGGGTCGTCGTCTCCGTCGACGCCGACGGCCCGGCCCGTCGCATCGCCGACGTCCTGCGTGACGAAGGCGTCCCCGCCATCGTCGAGTCGACGTTGGCGGACGAACCCCCGGGTGGGCGGGTCGAGATCGTCGTCAGTGGGCTGCGCACCGGGTTCCTCGCCGAACAGCTGTCGATCGCCGTGCTGGGGGTGCACGACGTCTTCGGGCCTCGGCGCCGACGGGCCACCCGCCGGATGGGGACCCGCTCGTCGGCGGCCGAGGCGGTGCTGCAGCTCGACATCGGCGACGCGGTGGTCCACCGCACCCACGGGGTCGGTCGGTACCGCGGCATGATCACCCGGGAGTTCGCCGGCGGCGACGGGCGCACCGCGCACCGCGACTACGTCGTCCTCGAGTACGCCGACGGCGACACCCTCTACGTCCCCTCCGACCAGGTCGACGCGATCGCCCGGTACCAGGGTGGCGAGACACCGTCGGTGATGAGCCTCGGAGGTGCCCAGTGGGAACGGGCGAAGAACCGGGTCCGCAAGGCGGTACGCGACATCGCCGCCGAGCTCATCCGGCTGTACGCCGCGAGGATGCACGCCCCCGGCGAGGCCGCCTCCCCGGACGGGGTGATGCAGGGCGAGCTCGAGGACGCCTTCGCGCACGTCGAGACCGCCGACCAGCTCACCGTCGCCGACGAGATCAAGCGTGACATGGAGGCTCCGGTCCCGATGGACCGGCTCCTGGCCGGGGACGTCGGGTTCGGCAAGACCGAGGTGGCCGTCCGGGCCGCCGGCAAGGCGGTGTTCGACGGTCGTCAGGTCGCCGTCCTCGTCCCGACGACGATCCTCGCCCAGCAGCACTTCGAGACGCTGAAGGAACGATTCTCCGGGTTCCCGGTCGTGATCGAGGAGCTCAGCCGGTTCGTCACCCCCCGGCACCGTCGTGAGGTCCTCGACGGCCTGGCGGCCGGCACCGTCGACATCGTGATCGGGACGCACTCGCTGCTGGCGAAGCTGGTGCAGTTCAAGGCGCTGGGCCTGGTGATCGTCGACGAGGAGCAACGCTTCGGGGTGAGTCAGAAGGAGCGGCTCAAGCAGCTGCGGACCTCGGTGGACGTGCTGTCGATGTCGGCCACCCCGATCCCCCGCACGCTGGAGATGGCGGTGTCCGGGATCCGGGACCTGTCGGTGATCGAGACCCCCCCGGAGGACCGCCAGCCGGTGCTCACCGCCGTGCAGGAGTACGACGAGGCGCAGATCGCGTTGGCGATCCGCCGCGAGCTCCTCCGGGACGGGCAGGTGTTCTACGTCCACAACCAGGTCGAGACGATCCACCAGGTCGCCGCGTCGATCGCCGAGCTCGTCCCCGGCGCCCGGGTGGAGGTCGCGCACGGACAGATGGACGAACGCCGACTCGAGTCGGTGATGGTCCGGTTCTGGGAGCGGGAGTTCGACGTTCTGGTGTGCACCACCATCATCGAGTCCGGGGTGGACGTACCGAACGCGAACACGCTGATCATCGAGCGTGCCGATCTGTTGGGCCTGGCCCAGCTGCACCAGCTCCGCGGTCGTGTGGGGCGGTCCTCCGAGCGCGGGTACGCCTACTTCCTCTACCCCGCGGACGCGTCGGTGACCGAGCCCGCCTACGAACGGTTGAAGACGATCGCCGAACACAGCCGGCTGGGGTCCGGCCTCGCGATCGCGATGCGGGATCTGGAGATCCGCGGGGCCGGGAACGTCGTGGGTGCCGAGCAGTCGGGTCACGTCGCCGCCGTCGGATTCGACATGTACTCCCAGCTGCTCAAGGAGGAGATCGGCGAACTCACCGGGGAGGCCGTCGAGGAGGAGGTCGAGGTGAAACTCGACCTCCCGGTGGATGCGCACCTGCCACACGACTACGTCGAGGACGCCACCCAGCGTCTCGAGCTCTACCGCCGGATCTCGGCGGTCCGCGACGCGGCGGGGGTGAACGCGGTCCGTGAGGAGCTCACCGACCGGTTCGGGGTGCTCCCCGAGCCGGCCGACCGCCTGTTGGTGCTCGCCGCGCTGAAAGCGGCGCTGCGCCGTTGGGGAGTCACCGAGGTCACCGTCACCCCGCGGGACGAGTTGCGGATCGCGCCGGTCGAGCTCAGCGACGCCCGTCAGGTCCGCCTCGAGCGGCGGCAGCCGAGGGCGAGGTGGCGCCCCGAGCAGCGCACCGTGGTGATCCCGCTGCCGCGACCGCGACCCTCGGATCTGGTGGCGTGGGTCGCCGGGGAGCTCCGCGAACTGTTCGCCGCGGTGCGGTGATCGGGCACGCCACCGGGGCCACGCCATCGCTGGCCCCGACGGTCACCGGACGTTCTCGAGTTCGACGCCCCGGGTCTCGGCGAGGAACACGAAGCCGACCGCAGAGACCGCGACGACGACCCCGATGGTGCGGGAGGCGGCGGCGAACCCGCCGGTGATATCGGCGAGGAGGCC
>SLDB01000388.1 GCA_007125475.1 Nitriliruptoraceae bacterium
AACACGGCATCCGGCCGCACGTGACGATCACCATCCCCCACCAGGCGGTCCGCGATGGCGAAGGGGTCGTCGAGGCCGCCTGGAGCGGACCGCTGACCTACGGTGAAGCCCGCCACCTGATCGACGACGCGAGCATCTCCCGGCTGGTCACCGACCCGGCCGGCGTCCCGATCGAGGCCGGAGAGGCGGTCCGCACCGTACCGACCGGCCTCTACCGGCTCCTGACCGTCCGTGATGCCGGCTGCATCGCCGTCGGGTGCGACGCCCCGGCCGCCTGGTGCGACGTGATGCACCTCGACCAACCCTACCGGCACCTGGGCCGCCTGCGACCCGACAACGCCGCCCTGGGATGCCGACGACACCACCGCAAATACGACCACGGCCACCTACAACTCACCTGGCATCAACACCGACCCGAACTCCGACCACCCCCGCGACCACCCTCGCGACCACCCCCCATACACCAACCACGCGCCGGACCGTGACCCCCACCGCAACCCCCGCGGGGGTCTGTTCTGGTCCCCGACTGACCTCACCTGCAGCAGGCGTCCCCTGACAAGAGCACGCCCACGCGGGCGCGCGTCGGAGGTCGAGCATGCCCACCGGACATCACGGACGGCGTCCAACGCCGGCGGCGGAGTAGGAGAGCCGTGCTGATCAGAACCTCACCCGGGACGGCGATCGACGAGGACATCCTCGTCGTCACCGTCCTCGGTGATCCCCGGCGGGCGCGTGACGCGAACCACCAGGTCGGCCAGCAGACCGATCGAGATCACCTGGAACGCCGCGAACAGGATGAGCAGCGTGTTCGTGGCGATCCGGAAGTCCTTGGTGACCACGTCGAACCCGGTCTTACCCAGGCCGATCGCCAACAGCAGCAGCCCCAGGGGCATGAACACCCTCAGCGGCTCGTAGCTGAGCATCATCCGCACGACCTGCAGCAGGTAGCGGCGGGTGTCGCGGTACCAGTGGAACTTCGACTCGCCCTCCCGTTCGGCGTACGAGATCGGGACGTAGGCGACGCTGAGCCCGTCGGAGAGGAACGACATCGTCATCGTCGTCACGCACGAGAAGCCGTTCGGCAGCCGATCCAGGTAGCGCACCGCCTTGTCGCGGCGGAATGCCCGGAACCCGGAGTTCAGGTCCGGGATCTCCTGTTGCGCGAGGTACTGCGCCAACGAACGGATCGCCCATTTCGCCGGGACCCGCAGCAGCTTGTTCGTGCCCTCCTCACTGGTTCGGGCACCGACGACCTGGTCGTGGTCACCGAGCGAGTCGACCAGCCACGGGATCTCGTCGTTGGGGTACGTCATGTCGACGTCGGTCCACACCACCACCCGGCCGCGGGCCTTGCGGGTCCCGGTTCGCCGCGCCCCACCCGAACCGAGGTTGCGCTGGTGCTCGAAGACACGGATGCGCGCGTCGGCCCGGGCGGCCTGGTGAAGCCGCTCGCGGGTGCCATCGGTCGAGCCGTCGTCGACGGCCACGATCTCCCAGGTGTAGGCGCTGGCATCCATCGCCGCGGTGATGCGGTCGAGCTCGTCGGCGAGGTGACCGACCTCGTTGTACAGCGGCAGGACGATCGTCACGTCCGGGCGGGACCGCCCGGAGGGAACCTCGGAGACCGGGCTCGGCGACGGATCCGCGTCCGTGTCGACGGAAGACGCACCGCCTGTTGTCTCACCGTCCACGCGTGTCACCAGTCAGCTCCGGCGGGTGCCGCGACCCACCCCGTGATAGTGCAGCCCGGCAGCCTGGGCGGCGTCGGCGTCCAAGGCGTTTCGGCCATCGATCACGATCGGGTAGTCGAGGACGTCACGGAGGGCGCCAAGGTCCATCCCGACGATTTCGGGCCACTCGGTCGCCACCACCGCGGCGTGCGCGCCACGGCAGGCCTCGAGCGGATCGTCGACCACCTCGACGTCGGGGAGGCGCTCCTTGACCTGGTCGAGGGCGACCGGGTCGTAGACACGTACGTGCGCCCCGGCGTCGAGGAGGTCCTGCGCCAGGTACAGCGCCGGGGCCTCCCGCAGATCGTCGGTGCCGGGCTTGAACGCCGCCCCCAGCAGCGTGATCGTCTTGTCGGTGAGATGCCACAGCTCCTCGACGAGCTTGTCGATCACGACCTGGCGCTGGGCGATGTTGATCCGTCGCACCTCCTCGAGGAGGGCGAAGTCGTACCCGACGCTGCGGGACAGGTGCAGGAACGCGTCGACGTCCTTCGGGAAGCACGAGCCGCCGTACCCGATCCCGGCCTTGAGGAACGCCGGGCCGATCCGCGCGTCGAGCCCCATCCCCTCGGCGACCACATCCACGTCGGCACCGACCCGGTCACAGACGTTGGCCACCGCATTGATGAACGACAGCCGGGTGGCCAGGAACGCGTTCGAAGCGTGCTTGATCAACTCGGCGGTCGGGACGTCCGTCTCGACGACCGGGCAGCCGAGCCGCTCGATCATCGGCGCGTACACCTCGCGCAGCACGTCGCGGGCGGTGTCGCTGGAGGTGCCGTACACGATGCGGTCGGGCTCGCGGGTGTCCTGCACCGCCACACCCTCGCGGAGGAACTCCGGGTTGGAGGCGACGTGCACGGTCGGCCCGCCGCCGCGTCGTGCCTCCTGCTCGCGGGCGATGACCTGGGTCAGACGCTCACCGGTGTTCGCCGGCACCGTCGACTTCTCGACCAGCACGATCTCGTCGGTGGCCTCGCGGGCAACGTCGGCTCCGACGCGCTCGACGAAACGCAGGTCCGGCCCGCCACCGGGAAGCGAGGGCGTGCCGACACACACGAACGCGACCGCCGCACCGGCCAGCGCCGCGGCGAGGTCGTCGGTGAACGTCAGCGAGCCGTCAGCGGTGACCCGTTCGACGAGCTCGGCGAGCCCCGGCTCGTGGAACGGAGCCCCGCCGGCGCGCAGGAGCTCGAGCTTGGTGCGGTCGTCATCGAGGCCCACGACGTCGTGGCCGAGCTCGGCGAGGACCGCCGCGGTTGTGAGGCCGACGTGGCCGACACCGACGATCACGATCTTCATGGGCGGTGACCTTCAGCGGGGTGAGAACCCCCTACACCAGGGATCAGGCGCGCACGTCAGGCGGGCTCACCGCCGCGCTGGGCGGGCTCACGGCCCCGGTCGGGGAGGTGGAACCAGCGAGTCTAACGCTGGCACGCCGTCCGCCCAGCGGAGGTCACGCCCCGAGGCCAGCGACACCGCCGGCGGAGGCCACCCATTGTGGGGTGTGGCACGCCCCGCGGTTGCCACCCGTTGTGGGGTGTGGCACGCCCGGCGGTTGCCACCCGCCGAGCGCCGCGCCACCACCGGCGGAGGGGCACAGGGCACAGGGCACAGGGCAGCGGCTGCGAGGAGACGGGGGTTCAGCTCCCGGGCTTCGGTGTCGATACCCGGGTCGGACGTTCGGACAGTGGCTCCTCGTCGCATTGACCTGCGGCGTGCGCCATCCTTCGCCGGCCGTCGACTCCCCAGACCCCCGGAGGTTCGTGTGCGCCGCCCTCTCGTGATCGCTGTCGCGTTCGCGCTCACCGCCACCCTGGCGAGCCCCGCGTCCGCCGACCACACCGACGAGTCGGTGGTCGACATCACCTTCCCGGTTGCCGGGCCGTACGACGACATCACCTACCGCGACGACTTCCACGACTCGCGCGGTAACCGGCTGCACCTGGCCACCGACATCATGGGTCCCAAGCACCGCACGCTCCACGCCGCCGTCGACGGGACCGTAGGGTTCACGCCGTACCTCGCCGACGACCCCGACGGCCCGGAACCCCACTACGGCTGGCTGCTGTCGATCAACGGTGACGACGGTCGGATGTATCGATACCTCCACATCAACAACGACACCCCAGGCACGAACGACGAGGCCGGCGGGCCCGAGCACGCCTTCGCCCCCAAGATCGCCGACGCGATCCTCGAGAAGGGCAGCACCCTGTCCGCCTCCGACGGGATCCGCGTGAAACGCGGCGAGCACGTCGCCTACCTCGGCGACTCGGGGAACGCCTCCACTCCGCACCTGCACTTCGAGATCTTCGAGGAGCACTCGCAGAACTCGCCGCGGATCAACCCGTACGCCTCGCTGAAGGACGCCGAGGCGCGCGGGGACTACCCCGAGCCGTGGACGACCGGATCGGCCGGGACCACTGATGACGGAGGCGGCGACGACCTGCCGTTCACCGACCTGACCGCCGACGGTGCCCACACCGGTGCGATCACCCGGCTCGCCGAGGACGGGATCGTCACCGGGTGCGGTGACGGCCGCTACTGCCCGCACGAGGCGGTGAGCCGAGGCGACCTCGCGGCGTTCCTCGCTGCCGCCCTGGGCCTGGAAGCGGAGCAGGGACCGCGCTTCGACGATGTCGACGACGGTGACGCCAACGCGGCGGCGATCGCCGCCGTCGACGAGGCCGGGATCCTCACCGGGTTCGGTGACGACCGGTTCGGACCCGACTCAGCGCTGGAACGCGCCCAGCTCGCGACGATGCTGGTGCAGGGCTTCGCGATCGGGGCGGCCGACGGCGGGGCGCCGTTCGCCGACGTCGACGCCGACGGCACCCACACCGCGAACATCGCCGCGACATTCGAGGCCGGCCTGACCGTCGGGTGCAGCGACGACGCCTACTGCCCATGGGACGACGTCACCCGCGGACAGATCGCGACGTTCATCGACAAGGGCCTGGCCACCCTCGACTAACCGTGGTCCTGGGTGATGAGCGATCCGGGTGGCTGATCCCGGTGGCTCATGCCGGCGGCTGGTCCCGGGTGGCCGGCCCCGGTGAGCGGCCCCTGCGGCTGGTCCCGGGTGGCCGGCCCCGTGGTCGGGGTCCGGCCGATCACGTCTCCCTAACCGCACCGAGGTGGTCGCGGACGCCCAGGGCGACGGCGAGCGGGGCGGTCGCCACCAACCCGACGATCCGCGCGACCGCGGTAGAGGCGAACCCGGCCGCCGCCGGCAACGCCACCACCGGTGACAGCAGCGCCGAGATCAGCTCGGCCAACCCGAGGCCGGACGGGAACACCCCCGCGGCGGCGGCCACCGGCGCCGACGCCGCCAGCACCGCCGGCTGGGTGAAGCTCACCGGCACCCCGATCGCGATCAGCACCAGCCACAGGCGGGCGGCGTGCAGCACCGTCGTCGCCACCTCGACGACGACCAGCCCGGCGTAGGGCCGGACCGGCCAGCGTCCGGCGACCGGCCGCATCAGCACCGCGCACACCCCCACACCGACCACCCCACCGGCGAGGGCCACCAGCCCGACGGCGAGGCTGTGCCCGAGGGCGGCGATCCCGGCGACGACGAGGGCAGCCGCCACCCACACCCCGGCGGCGACGAGGTTCACGCCGCCGGAGCGCGCCAGGCTCGCCCCGGCGGCGTGCAACGCGTGGAGCCGTACCAGCGCCGCGCCCGGCAGCGGGAGGATGTTCGCGGCGGTGGCGACCACGACCGTGCGCACCGAGGCTGCCCAGCCGATCGACACCCCCAGACACCGGGCCATCGCCCGCAGCTCGGCGGCGTTCGCCGCGATCGTCGCCGGCGTCCCGGCGAGCGCGACCACCACCAACGGCCACCAGAGCACGTCGTCGACGGCGAGGTCGAGCTCGCGCAGCGAGATCACCACCCCGCCGACGAACAGCACCGCGGCGACGAACAGCGCCACCGACCGCCACCGCGGCGGCAGGGTGCGCAGCCGTGCCAGCCGGGTGAGCGCCGGCGGGAGTCCGTCGCTCACGACAGCCGCTCGACGGTGGCGCCCTGCCGCACCAACGCGTCCATGGTGCGGGCCAGGAACGACGCCATCTGCTCCCGGGTCATGTCGCGGTGGGGGGCGAACTCGCGCGGTTCGCTGGTCCCCAACGTGATCCCCAGGTCCCTGGCGACGAGGATCGAGTTCTCGTGGACGTTGCCGGCGACGTCGTCGAACCAGTCGAGCTCGGAGGTCAGCTCGGTGTCGAGGACGAACTCGGACGCGTTCACCAGGAACGTCGCCATCTGGCCGCGGGTCACCGGACGCTCGGGGGCGAACTGCCCGTCACCGACGCCGCTGACCAGCCCGGTGGCGGCCAGCGAGGCGATCGTCTCCTCGTGGGTGGTGCCGGCGATGTCGTCGAACACCGGTTCGTCCGGGGCGGCGAGCTCGTGGCCGGCGGCAGCCAGGGTGCGGGCGATGAACGTCGCCATCTGGCCGCGGGTGACGGTCCGGCGGGGTGCGAACCGCCCGTCAGCGGTGCCTTCGGCCACCCCGATGAACGCGACACAGTCGATGTTGCCCACGTGCGTCGAAGTGCGGTCGACGTCGTCGAACGCCGACGGTGGCACGTGGGCGGTGCACACCGGGCGCTCGACAGCGCGCAGGAACGCCTGGACGTCGAGCACCCCGCCGGCGGCGACCTTGTCCAGCAGCGAGGAGGTGCGCCGGGCGTTGCCGACCAGGGCACCGACGAGCTCGGAGGCCGAGGTGCCGGGGGCGAGGGACCGTCCCAGCGCCAGTGCGGCGGCGACCTGCGGGGCCGCGAACGAGGTGCCTTCGAACACCTCGTGGCCTCCCCCGGGCCACAGCGAGACGATCTCCTCACCGGGGGCGGCGATGTCGACGTGGCGTACCCCGTAGTTCGATCCGATGCGCTCGTTCGCCAGTATCCGGTTGTCGCGGTCGGAGGCGGCGACGGTGACGAGGTTCGGCATGCGGTACATCGCCGGGTAGCGGCGGACCGCCGGGGAGTCGGAGAGGTTCACCCCGTCGTTGCCGGCGGCGGCGACGACCGGGACACCGGACTCCTCGATGGCGCTGGCCAACGCCGCGTTCGGGGTCGTCCCGCCCCAGGAGAGCAGGATCACGTCGGCCCCGGCGGCGGTGGCGTCGCGGATCGCGTCAGCCGCCAGCGTGTACGAGGTGTCGGAGGGCGCCTGGTCGCTGGACGTCGACTCGTAGATGCGGTGCACCCGGAGGCGGACCTCGGGGGCGGCCCCGGCGATCCCGAAGCCGTCGTCGGCGCGGGCGGCGACGATCCCCGCGATCGCGGTGCCGTGCCAGTCGGCGTCGGCACCGACGTAGGTGTCGACCCCGCCGCGGATGTGGTCGTACCCGTGCCCGCCGAGGATCGGGTCGGTGGCGAACGCCCCGGCGAGGTCGGGGTGGTCCGGATCGACCCCGGAGTCGATCACCGCGACGGTGACGTCCGGGTCGCCGCGGGTCGCGTCCCAGGCGCCGGGGGTGCGGGTGCGGTCCAGGTACCACTGCAGGTCGCGGAGCGGGTCGTCGACGGTCACCGGTACGACGTCGGCCAGGTCGAAGTCCGCGTCGTCGTCGCCGGCGACTTCGCCCGGGTCGAGGTCGACGCGGCCGGCACCGGTCAGGAGCGTGTCGGCGGGGTCGAGGTCGGCCGGGGAACCCGCCCCGGGGAGGTCGGCGGCGAGATCACCGGGTGCCGGCGCACCAACGCCCGGCAGCCCGCTCGCGGACGCACCGGCGCCAGAAGGTCCGTCCGCGAATTCCGCAGGCCCACCGGCCGTAGGCGTCGCACCCGACGGAGTCACACCCGACGGAGCCACATCCGACGGAGCCACCACCGCGACCAACAACGCGAACGCCGCCAGGCCGGCGGCGGGCCGCAGGAGTCGGGTCTGGGGCGACGATGGCGCCGCCTGGCCGCGCCGGCGATGGCGGCGGCCGGTCACGACACCTCCACCCCGTCACGGGCCAACGCGTCGAGGGTGCGCGCCAGCAGGCTCGCCATCTGGTCCCGGCGGGTGTCGGCGGCCGGGGAGTAGGTGCGGGAGCCGGTCCCGCGCACCAGCCCGAGGTCGCGGGCCGAGTCGATGGAGTTGACGTGGGTGGTGCCGGCGATGTCGTCGAACCACCGCCGCGACGGCGGCTGTTGCTCCCCGGTGAGGAGGTGGTGGGTGGCGACGACGAACGACGCGACGTGGCCGCGGCTCACCGGCGCCTTGGGTCGGAAGTTGCCGTCACCGTCGCCCCGGACGACCCCGAGGTGGGCGAGAGCATCGATCGCGGGGGCGTGCACCGAGGTCTCCGAGACGTCGTCGAACGCCGCCGGGACCTCACCGGGGTCGGCCCCGGCACGCTCGATCACGCCGAACAGGAACGTCGCCATCTGGTCGCGGGTCACCACCCCGCCGGGGTCGTACCGATCCGCGGCACGCCCCGAGGCCACCTCGAGGAACGTCACGCAGTCGATCGCGGTGCGATGCAGGTTCCCGGTGGTGACGTCGTCGAACGCGGCGTCGGGGTGGGCTCCGGGTGGGCACACCGGCCGTCGCACCCCCCGGACGAGAGCGGCGACGTCGACCATCCCGGCGGTGGCGGTCGCCTCCAGCAGCGACGGGCGGAACGCGCTGGTCCACGACACGGCGTCGATGAGCTCGGAGGTGGTGGCGTACGGCGCGGCCGCGGCAGCCAGCGCCAGGCCACCGGAGACCAGCGGTGCGGCGTACGAGGTGCCGTCGGCGTACACGTGCTGACCATCCGGGAACGCGGCGACGATCGAGGCCCCCGGTGCGGCGACGTCGACGACCTCCTCGCCGATGTTCGAGAACGAGGCCACGTTGCCGTCGAGGCCGACCGCGGTGACGGCGACGAGGTTCGACGCCTCCCACCCCGCCGGGTAGACGGCACGGTCGGCGGTGAGGGTGCGGCCCTCGTTCCCACTCGCCGCCACGACCGGGACGCCGGCGGAGGTCACCGCGTCCCGGAGGAACGACGAGTCCTCGGGGGTGACCCAGGAGGCGTTGATCACGTCGGCACCGGACTCGGCCGCCAGATCGAACGCGGCCAGCACGCTCGCCATCGACGACGCGGCCGGGCCGTTCGCGGTGGCCCGGAACGCCGCGATGGCGTGGATCGAGGTCTTGGGCGCGATCCCGGCCATCCCGTACCCGTCGTCGGCGCGGGCGGCGATCACCGAGGCGACGCTGGTGCCGTGGGAGCGGTCGCCGGCCTCGTCGTCGATCGTGTGGTCCTCGCGGACGACCGAACCGACCAGGTCCGGGTGGGTGTCGTCGACGGCGGTGTCGATCACGGCGACGAGGACGTCGTCACTGCCACGCGTCCACCCCCAGGCGTGAAGGGCGCGGACGTCGACCCCGGCGGTGGCGGTAATCGGGTTGCTCGGGTTGCGATCGATCTGCTGCCCGGTGTTCTCCAACGCCCACTGCTGGTCGAACAACGGGTCGTTCGGCCGGGCGGAGGCTTCCGGGTCGCCGTCGGCGGCGTTGGTCTCGGTCTCGGCGTCGGTGTCGCCGTCGGTCTCGCCGTTGTCGTCGCCGTCCTGGCTGCCGTCGCCGCCGTCCTCGCTGCCGCCGCCTTCGCCGTCGCCTTCGCCGTCGCCGTCGTCGCCCGTGGTGGTGCGGACGACCCCGTCGAGGGCGGTGAGGGTCGCCTGCGACGACGGAATCGTGACGATCCGATCCGGTTCGGCGAACCGGACGTCGGCGGCGGCGGCGAGCGAGTCGGCGGCGGCGTTCGCCGACCCGGCGGCGCGGACCACGTCGACGACGTCGCTGACCCGCTCGGCCGTGGCGTCGACGAGGACGCCGTCGGCGGCGGCAGCGGCCAACACCTGGCGGCGGGCCTCGGGCCCGACACCGTCGTCCCACCGCACCAGCACCCGTTCGGCA
>SLDB01000180.1 GCA_007125475.1 Nitriliruptoraceae bacterium
ACGACCCAGGCCACCGCGATCACGACGGCGACGAGGAGGAGGGTGACGGTCACCGGATCGGCGACGAACTCCCACACCACCTCGGCGGGGCCGTCGGTGTACCAGCGGACGTGTGCCAGGTTCGGGGTCACCGCCGGGCTCGGAACGGCCGGGGGGCGATGGGCGTGCTCGACCGTCGCGTCCGTGGTCGCCGCGGACGTCCGGGGAACGGCGTGGCTCCGGCGTTCACGGCTGGTCCGCGAGGAGCCGCTGCAGTGATCGGCGCCACCGTTCACGCATGGCGTCGCGGGCCTCGGCATCCGGGAGGTGCTCGAGGTGGGCTCGGACGGCGGTCTTGCCGCTGGCGGTCGTCGTCAGCGCCAGTTGCACGGTCGCCGGCTTCTCCCATCCCTCCGGTTGCCAGGTCAGCCGGACGCGGTCGGCCGGTTTGACGACACGGACCTCGCCGCTGGCGGCCGGCTCGGTGGGGCTGGCCGGGACGCGGTACCGCGTACCCGGCTCGAACGTCACCTCGGCGCCCTCACCGAGCCAGAGCGCCGGGTTCGAGGTAACGGCCTCCCACACGACCTCGATCGGGGCCGCGATGCTGCGCTGCACCCCCAGTTGGAACCCGGCGTCGGCGGTCTGACCGACGACGCGGCGACCGTGGGCCTGTTCGTAGGCGACGGTGATCGACTGCGCCCACCAGCCGTCGAGGTCCCGGTGGTGTCCGTGGAGGTGCGCGACGATCTCCTTGTGCCCCTGTTCGGCCATCCCGGCCGCGTCGAGGGCCGCGAACCAGTCGCTGAAGGTGCGACCGGTCGCGGCGTGCACGGCGTCGTCGGAGATCCGTGGACGCGGCGCCGGGTCCTCGGACATGGCGGGCCTCACGGGTCGTGGGTGGGTGGGTGCCGGGTGACCGTGTCAGCACCGGACGTGGGCCGATCGGCCACCGAGGAGGTGCCTGCGGGGCTGCCCCGTGGTGGCTGGCGTCGGGCCCACCGTGCGACGCACGGTACGCCGGAGACGATCCGTGGCGCCGACCGGAGGCACGTCACGTCGGCCAACGTCCGTGGTCGAGTGCGCGGCGGTGCGCTCCGGGTCTCGCACGGGCGGATCGGCGTTCCGGTGGCCGTCGAGCCGCCGGTCCCCGCGCAGCGTTGTGCGATGAACGCTCGAAGGGCGGATTCGGCGCCTTGGCGGGCTCACCGGGGCACGTCGACCGGGTTCAACACCGCCCCAGTGCCGGGTCGATGCGGGTGGCTGGGATCCCCCGCACGTCCCGGCGCGCGCTTCCTATCCTCGACCGGGGCGGCTCAGTGGCCCGATGACCCCGACCGGCCTGAACATCCGACGAGCCCGACGTGCTCGACGAGCCCGACGAGACGCCCCGACGAGACGCCCCGACGAGACGACCCGACGAGACGCCCCGACGACGAAGGCGGCAGCCGATGACGCGGAACATGTTCGTGATCGCCCTGGACGAGTTCAACCACGAGACGCTGCGCGGACTCCCGGAGCAGGCCCGGTACACGTTCCACTCCCTGTTGCCGCGGGAGAAGGTCCTGAAGGCGGACGAGTACGACTACGACGCGCTGATCGCCGAGGCACGCGACGAACTCAGGGGTTTCGACGGCACGATCGACGGCATCGTCACCTGGTGGGACTTCCCCTCGTCGGGGCTGGCACCGGTGCTCTCGGAGTACTACGACCTGTACGGCCCGTCGTTGCGCAGCGTCGTCGTCCTCGAGCACAAGTACTGGAGCCGTCTCGCTCAGCGCGCCGTCGCCGGGGAGCACGTCCCGGCGTTCGCCGCGTTCGACCCGTTCGATGACGATGCCTTGACGGCGATCGAGGCGCGCGGCGTGCACTACCCGTTCTGGGTCAAGCCGGTGAAGTCGGTCGCGTCGTACCTGGGTTTCCGGGTCGAGGGTCCCGACGACTTCCACGCGGCGATCGGGGCGTTGCGCGACGAGATCGGCCAGTTCGGTGACCCCTTCGACCAGGCACTCGAGCGTGTGGATCTCCCCCCCGACGTCGAGGCCGTCGGGGGCTCGGCCTGCATCGCCGAAGGGATCATCGGCGGTTGGCAGTGCACTTTGGAGGGCTACGTCTCCCACGGTCAGGCCCACATCTACGGCGTCGTCGACTCGCTCCGCATTCCGGGGGTCTCGACTTTCCGCGCCTACCACTACCCCTCGCAGTTGCCCGTGCCGATCCAGCGGCGGATGGCCGAGATCGCCGAGAAGGTCGTCGGGCAGGCCGAGCTCGACCACAGCTGCTTCAACGCCGAGTTCTTCTACGACGAGGAACAGGGTCTCATCTGGATCCTGGAGGTGAACACCCGACTATCGCAGTCGCACTGCGACCTCTTCGCGAAGGTCGACGGCGCCTCCAGCCAGCGCGCGATGCTCAGTGTCTCGCAGGGACGCACCCCGCGGATGCTGCACCGCCAAGGCGATTTCAACGTCGCGGGCAAGTACTTCATCCGCACCTTCGAGGACGGGGTGATCCGTTCGGTGCCGTCGGCCGAGCAACGTGCCGCGGTGATCGAACGGTTCCCGGGGACCCGTATCGAGATCGATCCGACCCCCGGGTTGCGGCTCTCGGAGATGCACGTCCAGGAGTCGTACAGCTACGAGCTCGGACGGGTGTTCATCGGTGCCGACGACCATGAACAGCTCGAGGCCCGCTTCGAGGAGATCACGGCGATGCTGCCGTTCGAGATCGACCCCGTGGGCTGACGGCTTCGCGCATCACCGCCCGCCTCGCCCGTCACCGGATGGGTTCGGCCCGCCAGGCCCCCCGCCAGGTGAGCTTGCCCCCGGCCAGCAGCGCCGCCGAGTACAACCGACCGCCGAGACGGACCGCCAGCCACGACCCGACCAGGGTGATCGCGGCCGCCGTCACGACCTGCCAGGCGGGGATCGCCTCCAGCGCGACGCGTGCCGGGACGGTGAACGGCGCCGTCGGGGGGAGGAACGTCAGGATCCGTGCAGCGGTGCCTTCCGGGGACGGGATCACCGCGAAGATCACCAGCATGTAGGTACCGATCACCCCCATCGCCAGCGGTCCGGCGATCGCCTGGGCGTCCTCGATCGAGGGGGTCATCGAACCGGCCACCGTGTACAGCGCGGCGTAGAACACGAACCCCACGACGACCATGATGACGGTCACCACGATCAGGGTCGCGGTCACCGGGGGTGCCTCGAACAACCCGACCGCGGCGTTCGCGAGCAGGGCGCCGGCGATCACGACCCCGATCTGGGTGAGGGCGATCGCGGTGAGCGCCAACAGCTTGCCGGCCAGCAGATGTCGTGGTCGCAACGTCCCCAGCAGGACCTCGATCACCCGGCTCGACTTCTCCTCGATCGCCCCGGTCAGCAGGGAGTTGCCGTTGATCTGGATGATGATGAACAGCAGCACCGTCGCCGCGAACGCCATCAGCGCCTGTTCGGGGGAGAAGCCGTCGTCCTCGACCCCCTCGAGGTCGACGATCTGCACCCCCTCGGCAGACTCCAGCAGCTGCACCGCCTCGGCCTCGTCGAGCCCGAGGCGTTCGGCCTCGGCGATCAGACGGGTCTGGGAACGCGCCGCGTCGACGAGCCCCACCAGCGTGAACGGGACGTCGCCGCCCTCGCTCATCAGCTCGTCGCCGAGGAACACCGCGTCGAGCTCCCCGGCGGTGAGGGCCTCGACGGCGGCGTCCTCGTCGGTTAGCCGGGTGACGACGAGGTCGACGTCCTGTGCCGAGGCGGCGAGTTGCACGCTGGTGGTGAAACCGTCCCCGATCGCCTCGGTCACCCCCAGGCGGTACCTCGGGCCCTCGTCGTCGGCGAGGATCCCGGGGATCACGATCGCGGCGACGACGGCGACGAGCATCGCGACCGTCCCGAACACGAACGCCCGGTTGCGCAGCCGGTCGACGGCCTCGCGGCCGGCCACCAGGCGGATCGCCTGCCACCCGCTCACGACGCCACCCCGGCGTCGGCTTCGAGCTCTTCGACCCCGGCACCGACGACGTCGCGGAACACCTCGGTGAGCCGGGGTGGTTCCAGGGAGAAGCGCTCGACGGCACCGTCCACCTCGGCGAGGAACGCTCGGGCGTCGGTGTCGCCCGGGACCGCCAGCCGGTGCACGCCGTCCTGGACGTCGAGGAGGTGGGAACCGGGCGGCGGCGTGAACCCACCCCCGCCGGCGAGACGGATCCGGACCCGGTAGGTGCCGCTGGCCGCCCGGACCTCCGCCAGCGTCCCGGCGATCCGGTCGCGCCCGGCGGCGATGATCACCACGTCGTCGCACAGCTCCTCGACGAGGTCGAGCTGGTGACTGGAGAACACGACCGTCGCTCCCGCGTCGGCGAGGGCACGCAGCGTGGCGCTCATCGCCTCCACACCGAGGGGATCGAGGCCACCGAACGGCTCGTCGAGGACGAGGAGCTCGGGGTCGTGCAGCAGCGCAGCCGCGAGCTGCACCCGCTGTTGGTTGCCGTGCGAGAGCTGGTTCACCCGGTCGCCGGCCCGCTCGGCCAACCCGAGGTCCGCCAGCCACCGGCCGGTGGCGGCCTCGGCGTCCAGCGGCGACATGCCGTGGAGGCGGCCGAGGTAGCGCAGTTGCCGTCCGATCGGCATCCGCGGGTACAGCCCGCGTTGTTCGGGCATGTACCCGAAGCGCAGCAGGTCCTCGGAGGTGACCGCCGCCTGTCTCCAGCGCACCTCTCCGGCGTCGAGCTGGACGAGGCCGAACACCGCCCGCATCGTGGTGGTCTTGCCGGAGCCGTTCGGGCCGAGGAAGCCGAGGAGTCGGCCCGGCCGCGCCGTCAACGAGGCGCCATCAAGGGCCACGACGTCGCCGTAGCGCTTCTGCAGTCCCAGGATCTCGAGCATGCCACCCCCGGCGGGCGAGGATAGGCACCGGGTGGGCCGGTCATCGCATCGTCGATCACCGGTGCGTCGCCGGCGGCCGGTGCGTCGCGGGGGGCCGGTGCGTCGCGGGCGGCCGGTGCCACGCGGGGGGCCGGTGCGTCTCGGGGTGCATCGTGACCTCGCCGGTCGGCTCGTGCCCTACCGTTCCCGCCCTGAGGGCCCGTGACGTCGAACGGGATCCGAGGAACGGGGAGCTCTGGTGAGTGCGCAGCTGCCGGCGATGCTGGGACGCGTCGGCCCCCGTGCCGCCGTGATCGCGGTGCTCTACGTCGCCGCGGGCGCCTATGCCGAGGCCGTCCAGCCGTTCCCGGAGGTCGGGTCCGGGTTCTGGCCCGCATCGGGGGTCGCGGTGGCCGGCCTGTTGACGGCGCCACGCCGCTGGTGGCCGGCGATCCTCGCGGCGATCGTCACCGCCCAGGCCGGTGTCGACCTCCTCCGCGGTGGTGGTCCGGCCCCGGTCGCGCTCTGGGCGACGGCGAACCTCGTCGGTCACCTGGCCTGCGCCGTGCTCGTCGAACGCTGGCAGGCGGCCGCGGTGGAGCGCGCCGCCTCCGTCGTGCGGTTCAGCGTCGCCGCCCTCATCGGTTCGTCGGCCGGTGCGGTGATCGGTGCGGTCGGTGTGGTGCTCAGCGGCGCCGAGGTCGGCTACCTCGCCACCGTCGGGAAATGGGCCCTCGGCGACGGGCTGGGAACCCTGGCCGTGGCACCTCTGGGGGTGCTCGCGGCTCGCGGCGAACTCCTCCTCGGTGCCCGACGCCTCGAGGCCCTCCTGGTGTTGCTGGCGACCGGCGTCGCGGTGATGCTGCCGTCGGTGGTCGCGAACCTGCGTGTCGCGGCCCTGGTGCACACCGTCGTGCTGGTCCCGATGCTGTGGGCCGCGGTCCGGCTCCGCGTCACCGGCGCGGTCGCGACGGTGTTCCTGGTCACCAACGTCACGGTCGTCGTGACCTGGCTCGGTGGCGGCCCGTTCGTTCCGGTCGGGTTGACGCCGGTGCAGGCCTCGGCACTGATGCACGGCTTCCTGGCGGTGCTGGCGGTCACCGTCCTGCTGCTCGGTTCCCGCACCGTCGAGAGCGAGCACTACCAGGCGTTGGCCGATGACCGGGCGACCCTTCTGGCCACGGTGTCCCACGAGCTGCGGACCCCGCTCACCCCGATCATCGGGTACGCGCAGCTGCTGCGCCGACGCGAGCTCGGCCTCGACGAGGAGGCGCGGGCGGCGCTCGAGGTCGTCCACCGCAACGGGGTCCACCTCTCCGCCCTCATCGACGACCTCGTGGCGGCCGGGGAGGCGCAGCGTCGCGACCCGCGTCCGACGCCTCGACGCCTGGACCTCGGGCCGGTGGTACGTGACCTCGTTACCGAGCACGGGGGAGACGTCGAGGTGGTCCATGCCGACGACCATGCCACGGTCGACGTAGACCCCCTCCACCTGCAGCA
Organism: Nitriliruptoraceae bacterium; assembly: GCA_007125475.1. GTDB lineage: Bacteria > Actinomycetota > Nitriliruptoria > Nitriliruptorales > Nitriliruptoraceae > SLDB01. Next base: position 6,345 of record SLDB01000180.1, read on the forward strand.
GATCCTCACCAACCTCATCACGAACGCGCTGCGCCACGGCGCGCCACCGGTCGAGGTCGCCGTCGTCAAGGTCCGTGACCGGGTCGAGGTGCGCGTCGACGACCACGGCGAGGGGGTCCCGGAGGAGTTCGTCGGGGTGCTGTTCGACGAGTTCACCCAGGCGGGGTCGCACACGGCGGGCTCGCGTCGTGGGCTCGGGTTGGGGCTGTCGATCAGCCGGCGCCTGGCGCAGGCCAACGGAGGCGACGTCGTCCACCGCCACCGCGAAGCCGGGGGCACCCGGTTCGTGCTCACCCTGCCGCGGGCCACGGCGACGTCGGCCCGCAACCTCACCGGTCGAGGTCGGTTCGCCTCACGTTCGCAGCGGTGAGCGGCGCTGCATCGGGTCGCAGCTGTCGGGATGACGGTCGTACGCGGCCGCATCCGGGACGGATCGTGGCGCCTTCGACGCCGCGCCCCCGTCAGCGGAACAGGCGTCCGAGCCCCCGGCCGGTGGCCCGGCCCGCGACGCGACGCCCGAGCCGGCGCCCGACGGTGCCGCGCTTGACCGCGTTCACGTCGCCCAGGATCCGGGCGAGCTTGTACAGCGATGATCTCAGGGACATGGTGCGACTCCTGACCTGGGTTGGACCGTACGCGTCGCGCGAGGATTCTGCCGGACCCCGTCACGCGGTCGTTAGGGACGGTGAAGGGTCGCAGTACGGTGTGACGCGGCGAGGCGGTGTGACGGACGGCCTGCTGAGCCGGCAGCACGTGTTGCCCGTCGCTGCGGCGTGATCGACGGGCACCCTGCCCCCGGCCCGGCACGGACGTGACGGCACATGATGGGTGCGGTGGGGGAGGCGGCGGTGGCGGTGAGCCGGTGAGTGGTGGCGACGGCGGGCGCCTCGCGAGTCGCATCGACCTCCGTGGTCCGGCCATCTACGAAGCGGGGTCCGGTCGCCGGATCCGTGCCTACTCGCTCGCGGCGTTCTTCGCCGCTGGTGCCCTCGTCTCCGGTCTGGTCGTGGTGGTGCCGGGGTGGCCGCAGATGCACCGCCCCGGGTTGGCGGTGACGATCGCCGTCGCGGCCGCCGGGGCGCTGGTGCTGTGGCGGTTCGCCGACCGCATCGATCGGGTGCTGTGCCACGGGTTCGTCGTGCTCGGGTCCGCGCTCATCGGCATCTGCCAGGTCCTGGCCGGTGGCGGGAGCGCCAGTACCGCGTACGCCATGTTGTACGTGTGGGTGATCCTGCACGCGGCGCTGTTCTTCTCGTCACGCGCCGTCGCCGGTCACCTCGGCATCGCCACGGCCGCGCACGTGACCGCACTCCTGATTCACGCGGAACACGAGGCGGTCCTGCCCCAGCTCGTCCTCACGATGGGCACGCAGGTGGCCGCCTGGATCGTCGTGGCGACGCTGTCGCGGCGGCTGCACCACGTGGCCCGTACCGACCACCTCACCGGGGTGGCGAACCGCCGTGAGGCGGAGTTCGTCGTGCACGCCGCGGTCGACCGTGCGCGCCGGCGTGGTGAGCCGTTGTGCGTCAGCGTCCTCGATCTGGACGGTTTCAAGGAGTTCAACGACGGCAACGGCCACCCTGCCGGAGACGAGCTGCTGGTCGAGGCGACGCGGGCCTGGCGGGGCGAGCTCCCCCGGACGGCGACGTTGGCTCGGACCGGTGGGGACGAGTTCCTCGCAGTGCTGCCGGGCTGTGACCCCACTCAGGCGGCCGGGATCGCTCGACGCCTCGTCGAGGCGACCCCGCACGGGGTGGGGTGCTCGGCGGGTGTGGTGTCCTGGGATGGTGCCGAGGGCCCCGACACGTTGCTGCGTCGCGCCGACGTCGTGCTCTACCAGGCCAAGGCCGGCGACGAAGCCGTCGCCGTCGCCAGCACCCGGACGCACTGACGTCCGGGCGACGTCCGAGCGACGTCCGAGGGACGTCCGGGTGACGTCCAGGCGACGTCCGGGAGTGCCGACGCGGCAGCGGTGATGATCCGGGTGGTGACGGCGGGGTGCCGGTGAGGTAGCGGTGAGGATCCGGGCAGTCCCGGTGGGGTGCCGTCGGGCATCAGCCGGTGCCGGTGGGGAACCGGCGAGGTCCCAGATGGTGCGCCGAGGGTCGCGGCCAGACGGCTAGTCGTCGTCGGCGGGGCCGAGGATCACCACGGGGCAGTGGGCGTGGTGCGCTACCTGCTGGCTCACCGATCCCAACAGGAGGCCGGAGAACCCGCCCCGACCGCGGGAGCCCACCACGATCATCTCCGCGTCGTCGGCGCGTTCGACGAGGGCGATCGCCGGGCGACGGGACGGCACCGCGACGGGGGTGACCTGGACGTCCTCGAGGGGTCCGAGTTCGTCGACGAGTCGTTTCGCGAGGTTGTACGCCCGTTCCTGGGCGACCTCGTCCTCCTCGTCGGCGCCGGCCGCCTCGGCCAGCGCCGCCGCCGACCCTTCGGCGTAGCCGTACAGCGCCCACGCCGGCGTGTGGTCGTAGACGTACAGGGCCTCGACCGGCTTGCCGCGGAGTCGGCCCTCCTCGACGGCCCACTCCAGGGCCCGTCGTGAACTGTCCGAACCGTCGATGCCGACCACGATCGCGCCCATCACCGTCCCTTTCCTCCCGAGAGCACGAACGGTACGTCAGCATCCGGCCGTGGTCGAGGTTTTCGCGGTGTACGGCCGATTCCGTGGTGCGTGGCCGATTCCGCGGTGCGTGGCCGTCGTTGAGGATCAGCCCATCGTCGCTTCCCCCGGCAGGCGGGCACCGGCGAGGAAGCGCATCCGCACGGGTTCACGGGATTCCAGCAGTGGCCACGTGCCGTGCTTGACCAGGTCGAGGTAGTGCGGCGTCTCTCGGTGTGCGGTGAGTGCGGCCTCGTCGGTGTAGTGCTCGTAGAGCACGAACACCGCCGGGTCGTCCTCGCCCTGGACCACGTCGAAGGCCAGGCAACCGGGCTCCTCACGACCGACGGCGTGCGCCATGTTGACGAGGTTCTCGGCGACCTTGACCTCGTTGCCGCTGGCGGCGCGATAGGTGACCACGAGGATCACCCCACCTTCGTTCGGGTCCTGCATCTCCTGCTCCTCCCCCGACTCCTCACGTGAGGTCGTCGGCTCGACTCGCTAGCGGTTCGGCACGGTGTCGCCCCGACGCCAGGCACGGTGGACGGTGTCGCCGACGGTGGCTACGGCGTCCGGGTCAGCGCCTCCTTCGCGGCCGCCTGGTCGACCAACGGGAGCACCTCGAACTCCGCAGGGACCAGTTCGGCCCACGCGGTCAGGTGCCGGTGCAGCTCCTCG
>SLDB01000274.1 GCA_007125475.1 Nitriliruptoraceae bacterium
GCAAGAAGCGCATCGCCCGGCGGAGCCGGCAGCAGCGCATCCGCAAGCGGATCCGCGGCACCGCCGACACCCCCCGGCTGTCGGTGTTCCGGAGCAACGCCAACATCTACGCCCAGCTCATCGACGACACCGCCGGCGTCACGCTCGCCGCGGCGAGTTCGCGTGAGGCGTCGATGACCAAGGGCGACGACGGCAAGACCGGGGTCGCCCGGCAGGTCGGCGAGTTGATCGGTGCCCGGGCGCGCGAGGCCGGGATCGAGTCCTGTGTCTTCGACCGTGGCGGCAACCGGTACGCCGGGCGGGTCGCGGCACTCGCCGACGGCGCCCGTGAGGCCGGACTGAAGTTCTGACGCCCGCCCTGATGTGGCGGAGCAGCTGAGGAGTACCACATGGCAGCCAACAACCGTTCCGGCGGGCAGGGCCGAGGTGGCCGGGGCCGCGACGACCGTCGTGGTGGCGGTCGCGGCCAGGACCGCGAGCAGTACGACGAGCGTGTCGTCTCGATCAACCGGGTCTCGAAGGTCGTCAAGGGCGGGCGCCGGTTCCAGTTCACCGCGCTGGTCGTCGTGGGTGACGGCAAGGGCACCGTCGGCGTCGGGCACGGCAAGGCCCGCGAGGTGCAGTCGGCGATCCAGAAGGGTGTCGAGGAGGCCAAGAAGAACTTCTTCAAGGTCCCGATGGTGGGCTCCACCATCGTGCACCCGGTCGTCGGCCGTTCCGGCGCGGGTCGGGTGATGCTCAAGCCCGCCGCCCCCGGTACCGGGGTGATCGCCGGCGGGCCGGTGCGTGCCGTGATCGAGGCCGCCGGGATCCACGATCTGCTGGCGAAGTCGTTGGGCACCGCGAACCCGATCAACGTCGTCCACGCCACCGTGCAGGGGCTGCAGGACCAGCGGTCGGCGCACGACATCGCGTTCCTGCGGGACAAGGCGATCGAGGACGTCGCACCGAAGAAGATGATCGAGACGATGCGGGCGGGTCAGTGATGGCGGAGAAGCAGCTCAAGATCACGCAGACCCGGTCGGTGATCGGGCGGACCGAGCAGCAGCGCGCCACGGTGCGTTCGCTCGGGCTGAAGCGCATCCGGCACACGGTGGTGCAGCCGGACCGTCCCGAGATCCGGGGGATGCTCCGCAAGATCCCGCACCTCGTCGACTGGGAAGAGGTCGAGGCATGACGATCAAGCTCCACAACCTGAAGCCCGACGAGGGCTCGCGTGAGGCGAAGAAGCGCGTCGCCCGTGGTGACCGCGGCCGTGGCGGCAAGACCGCCGGCCGGGGCACCAAGGGCACCGGCGCCCGCGGCACCGTGCCGGAGAACTTCGAAGGCGGGCAGGTCCCGCTGGTCCGGCGCCAGCCGAAGCGACCCGGGTTCAACAACCCGAACAAGGTCGTCTACGCCGTGATCAACGTCTCCCGGCTCGAGGAGGCCTTCGAGGCCGGTGACGAGGTCACCGTCGCCACGTTGACCGAACGCGGGCTGGTCAAGAAGAAGCGCCCGGTGAAGGTCCTCGGTCACGGCGAGCTCAGCAAGGCGCTCACCGTCGACGTCGACGCCGTCACCGCCACCGCACGCGAGAAGATCACCGCCGCTGGCGGCACCGTCGCCTGACCGACGCGTCGAGCCGAACGGCTAGCCTCGTCGGTCACGGCCCCATCCGTGGAGTCGCCGGCACGGGCGCCGGATCCGAGGACCCGGCACCCTACCGAGCGCACCACGTCGCGAGGACCCCATGCTTCGAGCGTTCGTCAACGCCTTCAAGATCCCCGATCTGCGGAAGAAGCTCCTCTTCACGCTGGGGATCATCGCGCTCTATCGCATCGGCGGGTGGATCCCGATCCCCGGCGTCGAGCTCGACATCCTCCGTGAGGCCACGGCGGGGGCCGAGGCCGGGGCGATCGTCGGGATCATCAACGTCTTCGCCGGTGGCGCGCTGCAGCAGATGGCGGTGTTCGCCCTCGGGATCATGCCCTACATCACCGCGAGCATCATCATGCAGCTGCTGGCGGTGGTGATCCCCAAGCTCGAACAGCTCCGCCGCGAGGGGGAACAGGGCCGCAAGAAGATCACCCAGTACACCCGGTACGCCACCGTCGGTCTCGCGATGCTGCAGTCGACGGCGCTGGTGACCCTGGCCCGCAACGGGGTCGCGTTCGGCGCCAACGTCCTCCCCGGGGCGGGGACGGGCACGATCATCCTGGGGGTGATCACGCTCACCGCCGGCACCGCGTTGATCATGTGGCTCGGCGAGCTCATCACCGCCCGCGGCGTCGGCAACGGCATGTCGATCCTGATCTACGTCTCGATCATCAGCCAGTTCCCCTCGCAGCTGCAGATCGTGCGGGTGCAGAACGGCGACGCCTGGGTCGCCGGGGTGCTGATCATGGGGATCGCGCTCACCCTTGCCGTGGTGTTCATGGAGCTCGGGCAGCGCCGCATCCCGGTGCAGTACGCCCGACGGCAGATCGGGCGCCGCAGCTACGGCGGCCAGTCGACCTACATCCCGCTGAAGGTGAACCAGTCCGGGGTGATCCCGGTGATCTTCGCCTCGTCGTTGATGTTCCTGCCCGGCCTGATCGCCCAGGTCGCCGGGTCCGAGACCCTGGCCCGGATCGCCGAGCAGCACCTGGCCGACGCCTCCTCGCCGTGGTTCATCCTGGTGTTCGCGGCGATGACGATCTTCTTCGCGTACTTCTACAGCGCGATCACGTTCAACCCGGTCGAGGTCGCCGACAACATGAAGCGCTACGGCGGGTTCATCCCGGGGATCCGCCCGGGACGTCAGACCGCCGAGTACCTCGACAAGGTCCTGACACGGATCACCCTGCCGGGCTCGGTGTACCTCGCCACCGTCGCGGTCCTGCCGTTCGTGCTCCTGGCCGTCGGCAACATCGGGGCGTTCCCCCTGGGCGGGGTGAGCCTGCTGATCATGGTCGGCGTCGGGCTGCAGACCAGCCAGCAGATCCAGAGCCAGCTGATGCAGCGCAACTACGAGGGGTTCCTGCGGTAACCCGGTCCGGCACCCCGTGCCGGGGCGCCGACCCCGGGTCCCGCGGGCCCGCCACAGTGAAGGGATCCACGTGCGCATCATCCTCCTCGGCCCCCCCGGAGCGGGGAAGGGGACCCAGGCCGTCGGCATCGCGGAGACGTTCGGTGTCCCCCACATCTCCACCGGCGACATCCTCCGGGCCAACGTCCGTGACGGGACGTCGCTGGGGGTCGAGGCGAAGCGGTTCATGGACGCCGGTGACCTCGTCCCCGACGAGGTGATCATCGGGATGGTCGACTCCCGGATCGCTGAGCCCGACGCGGTCGCCGGGTTCCTGCTGGACGGCTTCCCGCGCACCGTGCCGCAGGCGGAGGCGTTGGAGGCGCTGCTGGTGGAGCGCGAAGCCCCCCTCGACGTCGTGCTGCGCCTGTCGGTCCCCCACGACGAGGTGGTGCGCCGCCTCACCGGCCGGCGCACCTGCGACGGCTGCGGCCGGATCTTCCACCTCGTCGCCGACCCGCCGGCCACCGACGGGGTGTGCGACGACTGCGGTGGTGCGCTCACCCAGCGAGACGACGACCGCGAGGAGGTCGTGCGCCGTCGGTTGGAGGTCTACACCACCCAGACCGAGCCGCTGGAGCACTTCTACTGGGAGCGGGGGCTGCTCCGCGACGTCGAGGCCGTCGGTACCCCCGAGGAGGTCGCCGCCTCGGCGACGGCCGTGCTGCGCCAGTACGGAGCCCCGCGGTGATCATCAAGAAGAGCCGGGACGAGATCGCCAAGCTCGCCCGGGCCGGTGAGGTCGTGGCCCGGGCACACGAGGCCCTCACCGCCGCGCTCGAACCGGGGATGACCACCGCCGACCTCGACCGGATCGCCGAGGACGTGATCACCCGCGCCGGCGCGGTGCCCTCGTTCAAGGGCTACCGCGGCTTCCCGGCGACGCTGTGCACCTCGCCGAACGACCAGATCGTGCACGGCATCCCGTCGCGCGACGTCGTCCTCGCCGAGGGGGACCTGGTCTCGATCGACTGTGGCGCAATCGTCGAGGGCTTCCACGGTGACTCGGCCACCACGCTGGTCGTCGGCGGTGACGACGCCGTCGACGAGCGTGGCGCGACGCTGGTGCGCGAGACCCGCAACGCCCTGTGGCAGGGGATCGCGCAGGCCTGTGACGGCAACCGCCTCGGCGACGTCGGCGCCGCCGTGGAGTCGGTGGCGATCCGCCACGGCTTCGGGGTGGTGCGTGAGTACGTCGGTCACGGGGTGGGCCGGGCGCTGCACGAGGACCCGTCGGTGCCGAACTACGGCCGTGCCGGCCGGGGGCTGCGGATGAGCGCCGGGTGGGTGATCGCGATCGAGCCGATGTTCAACCTCGGCAGCGATCACACCCGCACCCTCGACGACGCCTGGACGGTGGTCACCGCCGACGGGGAGCGCTCGGCGCACTGGGAGCACACCGTCGCGCTCACGATCGACGGGCCGTGGGTGCTCACCGCCCGCTGTGACGAGCCATCCCACCCCCTCGACGAGGGCGTGCCGACGTACTGAGCACGCGGACGCCGCCCCACGGGTTGCGGCCCGACGACCCGCACCGCTACGCTTGCCCACGGCCCTGCCGCCTGGCAGGGCTTCGTCACGTCACGCGCCCTCCCGCACCGCGCCCACGGGTCGTACCCCGACCCCGGGCGATCGACGGGCAGGAGTCGACGCCATCGTCCAGCGACCCGTCACGGGGCGGTTGGCACGGGCGGACGCGACGGGACCCCGGCGACGACGGGGTCGTGCACGAGCCGATCCGGAGGCGGTGTGGCAGAGAAGGAAGAGTCGATCCAGGTCGAGGGCACCGTGACGGAGGCCCTCCCCAACACGCAGTTCCGCGTGGAGTTGGAGAACGGCCACAACGTCCTGGCCCACATCAGCGGGAAGATGCGGATGCACTACATCCGGATCCTCCCCGGCGACAAGGTCGTCGTCGAGCTCTCGCCCTACGACCTCTCCCGTGGCCGGATCACCTACCGCTACAAGTAGACGACCGTCGAGACCGGGCCCCACGACACGGCCGGTGTGCTGCCCCGACACCGGAACCACCGTGCGGTGGGTGCCCACGACAACGCGCGACACCTGCGGATCTCCGCGGTGACGCGCTGCATCCGGCGCACACACCAGGTGTGACGTCGATCGGCCGGCCGACACCGACCGCGCCGGAGCGCCGACGGCGCCCCGAGCGATGGTGACGAGCGCACCCGCCCCTGACCGTTCCCCGGACAGCGGGCGACAAGGCCCCGGAGCGTGGGACGCAGCCCCCGACTCCACCGACGACCACCCGGGTCGTCGGATACCGCCGAGGAGGAACCACCGTGAAGGTGCACCCTTCCGTCAAGAAGATGTGTGACAAGTGCAAGGTGATCCGACGGCGAGGCGCCGTGCGGGTCATCTGTGACAACCCACGCCACAAACAGCGCCAGGGCTGACGGAGGTCGACGAACATGGCACGTATCGCAGGCGTCGACATCCCGCGCGAGAAGCGCGTCGTGGTGGCGCTCACCTACATCTACGGTGTCGGGCACTCCCGCGCGGAGCAGACCATCACCGCCGCCGAGATCGATCCGGCGAGGCGGGTCCGTGATCTCACCGATGACGAGATCCAACGACTGCGCGCCCACATCGAGAACGAGTACCGGGTGGAGGGCGATCTGCGTCGCGAGGTCGCGAACAACATCAAGCGCAAGATCGAGATCGGCTCCTACCAGGGCATCCGCCATCGGCTGGGCCTGCCGGTGAGGGGTCAGCGCACCCACACCAACGCGCGCGGCCGGAAGGGTCCCAAGCGGACCGTCGGTGGCGTGCGCAAGCCGATGCGGAAGGGCTAGGACGATGGCGCAGAAGAAGCAGCGGAGCCGGAAGCGTGAGCGCAAGAACGTCACGCACGCCCAGGCCCACATCAAGGCGACGTTCAACAACACCACGATCACGTTCACCGATCTCCAGGGCAACGTGATCGCGTGGTCCACCGGCGGGAACGCCGGGTTCAAGGGGTCGCGGAAGTCGACGCCGTTCGCCGCCCAGGTCGCCGCCGAGCAGGCGACGAAGTCGGCGGTCGAGAACGGGGTGCGCAAGGTCGACGTGCTGTGCAAGGGCCCCGGTGCCGGTCGCGAGACCGCGATCCGCACACTGGCCGCGGCCGGTGTCGAGGTGCTGTCCATCAAGGACATCACCCCGGTGCCCCACAACGGCTGCCGGCCGCCGAAGCGGCGCCGTACCTGATGCGCGGGCGTCGACCGCGCCGCCGGACCACGCAGACGAGGAGCTGACATGGCTCGCTACACCGGCCCCATGACGAAGAAGTCGCGCCGCCTCGGCGTCGACCTCAAGGGCAACGACAAGAACTTCGAGAAGCGGCCCTATCCGCCCGGCGACCACGGTCGTGGACGGATCAAGGAGTCCGAGTACCTCCTGCAGCTGCGGGAGAAGCAGAAGGCCCGGTACTTCTACGGCGTGCTGGAGAAGCAGTTCCGCCGCTACTACCAGGAGGCCACGCGCCAGGAGGGCCTGACGGGTGAGAACCTCCTCGTCCTCCTCGAGCTCCGCCTCGACAACGTCCTCTACCGCGCCGGCTGGGGCCGCACCCGGGCCGAGTCGCGCCAGCTCGTCAACCACAAGCACGTGCTGGTGAACAACCGCGCGACGGGGATCCCCTCGTACCGGGTCAAGCCGGGCGACGTCATCGAGATCCGCCCACGTGCCCGGGAGTCCCAGGCCGTCCTCGGCTCGCTGGAGGTCTTCGGCTCCCGCGAGGTCCCCGGGTGGCTGAGCACCGACGCCTCCGAGTACAAGGTCACGGTGAACGACACCCCGGTCCGCTCGCAGATCGACGCTCCCGTCCAGGAGCAGATGATCGTGGAGCTGTACTCCAAGTAGCACCCACTGCACCCGCCACGGGCGCCCGCCCGTGGCCCGCGCACCGGCCCGGGATCCGGTTCGTGGTGAAGGCTCGCACCGCCGATGGCCCCGGGATCGAGGGCGGTGCGTGGCGGAGGGACGTCTCCGCCGAACCCCTTGAGGAGCACCGATGTCCCAGTTCGGTTTCTACGACGACGAGACGTTCGAGGTCGGCCAGACCTCCACCGGTTCGCCGTTCATCGCCTACCGCCCCCGCCTCGACGAGGAGGTCCTCGCCGAGGGGTTCCGCTCGCGGTTCCGGATCGAGCCGCTCGAGCCCGGCTTCGGTTACACCATCGGGAACTCGCTGCGGCGCACGCTGCTGTCGTCGGTCCCGGGCGCCGCGGTGACCCGGATCCGCTTCACCTCCGCCCAGGCCGCCGGCCCCGAAGGCGGCTCGGTGCTGCACGAGTTCTCCGCCATCGAGGGGGTCAAGGAGGATGTCACCGACATCATCCTGAACATCAAGGACCTCGTGGTCCGCTCGACGTCCGACGAGCCGGTCGAGATCTTCCTCGGCGGTGACGGACCCGGTGTCCTCACCGCGGAGAACATCTTCGCCCCCTCGCAGGTCGAGGTCGTGAACGAGGACCTGCACATCGCGACGCTGAACGCCGACGGGCACCTCGAGATGTACCTCACCGTCGAGCGCGGTCGTGGCTACCTCACCGCCGACGACAACAAGAGCGACGCCGACGCCATCGGCGTGATCGCGATCGACTCGGTGTTCAGCCCGATCCGCCGGGTCGCCTACCGGGTGGAGTCCACCCGCGTCGAGCAGATGACCAACTACGACGAGCTCATCCTCGACGTGGAGACCGACGGCTCGCTCACCCCCGCGCAGGCGTTGTCGTCGTCCGGGGAGACCCTCACCGGGCTGTTCCAGCAGTTCGCCGAGTTCGAGACGTCCGGCCCGGGTGGGATCACCGTGTCGGCCGAGGAGTCCCTCACCGCCCTCGACACCGACCCGGTGAAGGACACCGTGATCGAGGAGCTCGACCTCTCGGTGCGCTCCTACAACTGCCTCAAGCGCGAGGGGGTCGCGACCGTCGGTGAGCTGATGGACAAGACGCCGCAGGAGCTCCTCGAGATCCGCAACTTCGGCTCCAAGTCGGTCGACGAGGTCGCCGAGAAGCTCGCCGAGCTGGGTGTCGCCCTCAAGGAGTGACCGCCCCGGGGTCGGGTGACGACCCCGGGCGCCAACGCTGCGCCACACCGTGCGCCTTCACGTGCGCCAAGGAGAACGATCGACATGCCGACCCCCAAGCGCGGCCCCCGGTTCGGTGGGGGACCAGCCCACCAGAAGCACCTCTTCGCGAACCTCGCGAGTGATCTCTACCGCCACGGTCGGATCACCACCACCGAGGCGAAGGCCAAGGCGCTGCGTCCCTACGCCGAGAAGCTGATCACCAAGGCCAAGCGCGGTGACCTCGCCTCCCGGCGCCAGGTGCTGGCCAAGCTCCACGACCGCGACGTCGTCGCCTACCTCTTCGACGACGTCGCCCCGCGGTTCGCCGATCGTGACGGTGGCTACACCCGGGTCCTCAAGCTCGCCCCCCGGAAGGGGGACAACGCCCAGATGGCGTTGATCGAGCTCGTCGAGCAGGGTGACGCCAGCGGTGAGGGTGTGATCGAGGAGGCCAAGGCCGGTCGATCCCGTGGGCTGTTCGGCCGTCGGCGCAAGCGTGCCGCGGAGCCGGTCGCCGCCGGGACCGGTTCGGCGTTCCTCGACGCCCTCGACGACGAGGACGACGAGGAAGAGGGCTTCGACGTCGAGGATGACGCGCAGGTCGCCGCCGCGATCGCCGAGGCCACCGGCACCACCGCGGCGGGGGCCGGCGACGCCGAGGCCGAGGCCACCGACGACGAGGCCACCGACGACGAGGCCGCCGACGCCGACGCGGACGTCGAGGAGGCCACCGACACCGACGCGGACGTCGACGAGGACGACGACACGACCAGGTAGGGCACGGTGGCCACGCACCGGCTGCGGATCGACCTCGCCTACGACGGGGCGCCGTTCTCCGGGTTCGCGCGCCAACCCGACCGTCGCACCGTGCAGGGCACCCTCGAGGGTGCCCTGTCGCGGTTGACGGGCCAGGACGCGCCGACCACCTGCGCGGGGCGGACCGACCGGGGGGTGCACGCCGTCGCCCAGGTCGTCCACGTCGACGTCGACGACGCGGTGGCCCGCGGTCCGCGGGCCACCGCCGACCTCGACGAGTTGCGCCGGCGGCTCGACCACCTCGTCGGTGCACCGATCACGGTGTGGGAGGTGCGGCGGACCTCGCCGCAGTTCGACGCGCGGTTCTCGGCGACCGGGCGCGGATACCGCTACCGGCTCGTCGACGCCCCGGCCGCCGACCCGATCCACCGCGTGGACCGCTGGCACGTCGACGAGGCGTTGGACCTCTCGACGATGCGCCGGGCGGCGGCGGCGCTGATCGGCGAGCACGACTTCGCCTCGTTCTGCCGCCGGGCACCGGGTCGGACCACGGTGCGCCGGATCGACCGGATCGCGATCACCCGCCCGGTCCCCGGGAGGATCGACGTGCGGCTGGCCGGCCCGGCGTTCTGTCACCAGCAGGTGCGTTCCATCGTGGGCTGTCTGGTCGAGGTCGGTCGGGCGCGCCGGCCCGCCGACTGGCTCGCCGACGTCCTCGCCGCCCGGGACC